>CAKMZM010000007.1 GCA_929200365.1 uncultured Flavobacteriaceae bacterium
ATAATGTTTACATAGGGTACTGGAGATCCTGAAGAGTCTGTAACTGTTCCTGTTACAACCTGTTGACCAAAACACCAACTAGTGAGTAAGCAAAATAAAATGAGTGTGATTTTTTTCATAAAAAATGTGTATTTAAAGTAATTGTGTCGCTAAATATATTCAAAAGAATATTATTTATCATAAACTCTAGTATGTTTTTTAATCTCTGTCAGGGAATGGAAGAAAATCTCTTGCCTGTAGGCAACAACTTTAGTGCTGTTATGATTTTATATTTTCAAGAGCTACAGAGCCAATAAGTTAATGAAGTTTAACTGACTTAAGTTGGAATATAAATCTATCGACTTTAAACCAATAGTAGTTTAGTAATTTTTTAGGGTTTGCTATCCAAAGACTTGCCTCATTTTTCTTTTTTTTTTGAATTTAATATCTCGATATTGCCCTTAGAGTATGTTTAAACATATTCTAAAGTAATCGATTAATTACCGATAAAAATTTAGTTTGCTTTATATTTATATGCTACAGTTGTTACCTGATCTATTTTAGAGTCATACATTTCTAGGATAAAATTTTCATTTTCATCAAAACGCCCAAGGCAATTATTATTATTTCCTAAATTAACAATGTAGTATCCATTACTTAGGGGTCTTACTTTGGCAATTTTATCTTCAGATTTATTTAATAAAGTTACTATAAATCCTTTGTCATCAGTAATTTTAGTATATCCTAAGCTAGGAGTCGAAGTTTCAAATTTTTGCACTGTTACTTCATCATCAAGATATATTGCCGATTGGTTAATTTCATCTTTACCATCAGGACTAAATTTTATTTCACCTTTTTTTGTAATAACCTCCTGTTTTTTAATAACTTTTTCTTCACCATTAGCGCCTTTGATACGAATAATCTTGGTTACTGTTTCTTTTGATGAATTTTTTTTATCTAGTTGCGCGTGGTTAACAGCAGTGCAACTCATAAGGACTATTGTAATTAGAATTTTTAAGGTTTTCATTTGTGTATTTATTAGGTATAAATATATGAAAAAACTAAAATAGGTTAAAATCTAAATGCCTAGATAATAAAAAAGAATGTTTTGAATAGTAATTTTTGTTAGTAGCATACTTGCTGGGTTATAAAGACTCATCGGGTGATAAAAAATAAACTAAAATTATATAAAAGGGATACACCAAAGTAATGTTCTATTTTTGATTAGGGGCTACATACTATAACTATTAGGAATAATCTTATGAATCTGTACTTGTTTACTACGTATGAATAGCATTATCTTTGCATTTTTAAAAATCTGGGAATATACTATAGAAAATCTCCCAATTATTATTAATATACGTACCATGAAAGCAGGAATCGTAGGGTTGCCAAATGTTGGAAAATCAACATTGTTTAATTGTTTATCTAATGCAAAAGCACAGAGTGCTAACTTTCCTTTTTGTACCATAGAACCAAATATTGGGGTGGTTAATGTACCAGACGTTAGGTTGAAGAAGCTAGAAGAGTTAGTAGTACCCGAAAAGGTTATCCCTGCAACAGTAGAGATTGTAGATATTGCAGGTTTGGTAAAGGGAGCTAGTAAAGGGGAAGGACTGGGGAATCAGTTTTTAGGTAATATTAGAGAAACAGATGCTATAATACACGTATTGCGTTGTTTTGATAATGATAATATTGTTCATGTAGATGGTTCAGTAGACCCTATTAGAGATAAAGAAACTATTGATATAGAATTGCAACTTAAAGACTTAGAGAGTATAGAAAAAAAATTAGATAAAGTAAAAAGAGCAGCAAAAACAGGAAATAAGGAAGCTCAGAAAGAAGAAGCAATTTTACTAAAACTTAAAGAGGGATTAGAATCTGGGATATCGGTTAGAGCAATAGAGGTTTCAGAAGACGATTATATAGCATATGTAAAGCCATTACAGTTTATAACAGATAAACCTGTATTATATGTGTGCAATGTTGATGAAGAATCTGCAGTAGAAGGGAATGATTATGTGAAAAAGGTAAAAGAAGTTGTCGCATCAGAAAAAGCAGAAGTAATAGTATTAGCAGTTGGTACTGAGGCTGATATCACTGAGTTGGATGATTATGAAGAACGGCAATTATTTTTACAGGATATGGGATTAGAAGAAGCTGGTGCATCTGTATTAATTCGTGCGGCATATAAGTTATTAAACCAACAAACTTATTTTACTGCAGGGGTAAAAGAAGTAAGAGCATGGACAGTTAAAGTGGGAGCCACAGCACCACAAGCAGCAGGGGTTATTCACACTGATTTTGAGAAAGGTTTTATACGTGCAGAAGTTATTAAATATGATGATTTTGTAAAATATGGTAGTGAATCCAAAGTAAGAGAAGCAGGGAAACTAGGAGTAGAAGGAAAGGCGTATGTTGTAAATGATGGAGATGTAATGCATTTCTTATTTAATGTATGAAAAAGGGGGGTAGCTATTATTTTTCAATGTTAAAATATAAATAGTTAAGAGTGACTCCAGTTTTGGGCATCATCACTATCATTGGGAGAAAGTCCAATAATATCTCCATCAGTAGTAACTCCTAAACCAACCACAGTTCTATTTACATAATTAAAATAGCTTACTACCTGATTAATTTCTAGGATTTCACCATCAGATAAATTTTGATCTCTAAGATTATGAATATCTGATTCGGTAACAGTATGATGCGATAGCGTTAATTTCTTGGCATATTGAAGACCTGCCAAATATTGATACTTAAAATGATTTTGCAATTCATCCTTAGATAAACAGGATAAAATTTCCTTAAATTTAGTGTCATCATTTAATAGCCGTTTTAATCCAGCCGAGTGATGATCTACGCAATAGCTACATCGATTGAGACTGCTTACATAGACGCCCAGAGTTTCTAAGTACCATTTGGGTAATGTATTATTAGAGTTATGTAATACATTTTTGTATAAACCCATATGACCTATAAGAGTATGTGGTCGTAAACTATGAATAGATAAAACATTATCGACATTGTTATCGGGACCTTTAATGCGGTCATAAATTTTCTTTAACTGACCAGTTGCATCGGGATATGCTATTTCTTTAATCCAGCTCATTTTATTGAATTTTTTCTTTAAAAAAAGTAGTTATTAAAACCAAAATTGAACCTAAAAAAATTGAAACATCGGCAAGGTTAAATATTTCAGTTTTTATGATTCCTAAATCCAAAATTAAAAAATCAGTTACCGATCCATAAACAATACGATCAAAAAGATTCCCGATTCCTCCACCAATAATAAAAGCAAAACCAATGATTGTTTCTCTAGAATAGTTTGTCTTAATCAATATTTGCCTTAATAATAGAATTAAAACTAATATAGGAAGGATTTGCAATAAAAGTATTTTTAAGATCGGAGTAAGGTCTGATCCCAAACTATAGGCGGCACCTGTATTTTCGACCTTGGTCAACACAAAACGATCTTTAAAAACTTCTATACGTTCATAAGGTTCAATCATTTGCCGAACAACATTCTTTGAAATCTGATCACAACTAATGTTTAATAAAACCAGAGAGAGAATGAGTATGATTCTTATTTTTCTTGTAATTTTCATGATTTATACAAATGTTGAAAGTGTTTTTCAAATGTAATAGAAACTTCAGACTATCCTAGTGTTTCCAGTATTTTTTATATTCAGAAATCGAAAAAGCAGTATCATAATTATCCTTATTAATGGTTTTATTTTCATCAGAATCATAATCGATCCATATTTTCCAGCTTTTATCTTCCTTTTTTAATACAACATGAAATTGACCATAGGAGTATTTTGTTTGATTATTGTCATCAATATAAGTAGCTCTGTAAATTCCTCGGTCAGAAACCAGAGAATCAGAGTAGACTCTTTCAAATAATCTAAAATCAATTGGAACGGGTTTTTTAGAAGGAACATTCCATCGTTTTTGATACCCTTTTAAGTAAGCACTTGCTTTTTTAATTTCGCCACCATTTCCCGAAATTCGAATCATCTCTTTGCTATGTATAGAAGCAAATAAGTCATAATCTAAAGTCTTAAATGCTTTAGAGAATTTACCATACATATCTGCATTGATTTTTTTATGTATAGCATCTTCTTGCGCAATGGTTAGATGTATAACAGACAGAAAGGTGACTAATACTATAGGTATAATTTTAAATTTCGACATGGTAATGTTTTTTTAATTATTCTAATACTCTTTTTCGTTCATACAACACACAGCATTTCAATCGCTCATCATCTAATAATTTAGGATGTTCAAAAGTTTCGATTTGTTGCATCCCAATCTTTTTCATAATTAATTGTGATTTTAGATTAATTTTTGGTGCTACAGAGTAGATTTTGTCTAATCCAATGGTATTAAAACCAAAATCTAAACAAGCTTTGGCACCTTCAGTGGCATATCCTTTGTTCCAGATACTTTTTTTAAGCCGCCAACCAATATCTACAAAAGGTCCTGATTTTTCTAAATAGGTTTGTTCACACAGACCTATAAATCCTATACATTCTGAATTATCCAGCAGATCAACAGCAAAATAACAAAACCCTTTTTCTACATACATTTCCTGCATTCTTATGATAAATGCTTTGGTGTCTTCTTTTGATGGTTTGTATGGAAAAAACTCCATCACATCATCATCAGTATTGATTTTGAATAATATTTCTAAATCATCAAGAGTCCAGTTACGAAAACCTAATCGTTGGGATTGAAAAAGATATGTATGAGCCATAGTTTTGTAATAATATCAGATAGAGCAAATTTTGTTTTTCTTTTAGTAAAGATAGAAAGTCTGTTCTTAATTATCTTTTACTGTTTAAGGAAAGTTTAACTAGTGAAATCTATTTTAATGATTTGATTTTTTTGTTTAAATATTTGAAATCAAATTGATTAAGTGTTGTTAAGGGTAGATGAATACGCTTAAGCCTTCTTTAATTTAAAGATTTACATCAACCTTGTTGTTTTGTAAACTGTTACTTTTAGTATTGAGACATAGAGTTCGAATGTCTATAAAACAAACCCATTTTCAACGTTTACTTTTTTACTGTAAATCTTACTTGTTTATCCTGACTATTACTTTTCTTCTTCAAAAATGGTACTTTCGTATGCTCCAATATCAGGAGCCGTAGTATTGCGAACAGTTCCCAAAATATCAGTTCCTGTAGTTGGGGTAGAGGCTTTCCCATTAGCAGCAGAGCTTTCTCTAATATTCAGCATATTTTCAAACGGAGCTTTAAAATAAGGTTCTTCATTTAAAATAACATTTTCAAACAGAGAGGTATTGGTAAAATCATACAATGGATTATCAACAAACTGATTATTAAGATCATTGAATTTAATCAAACAGTTTTTAAAATTATAATTGAATGCTGTACCATCAATTTTACTAAATAATACTTCTAATTCCTGATCACCATAAATAATACAGTTTGTGAAATTTGCTTCAAGTAAATCTGCGACAACTACATCGGTTTCATTTACTCGTAAATTGTTGTCAATCAATATAGAAGGAAGTTCTCTAAATCCAGTTCCGATATTAGGATAATTTGTAAATGTACAGTGGTTAAAATTATACGTTCCGCCTAGCGAACAATTAAGAGATACTTGCCCAGCATTATTAATTACCAGGTTTTCTCCCAATACATGACCTGTTCGTGCCAGAAGCCCTACATTAGAACTATTATAAATCTGAGTGTTTTTAACGGTAAGTGTGGGGTCTGATCCTCCATCATTAGAATCCATGAGTATACCTACTGTTGCATTTTTTATGGTTGCATGATTTATAGAGTGACCTGTACTTCCTGCAGTAAGCCAGATAGTTCCCCATTGCCCTGGGATATCACTAAAACCAGATTCTAAACGATCACTTTCAAAAATTACTTCATTTTCAAGAAGCTCTGGATCTGTACTTAGTTCACCGTTTACAGTAAGGG
Organism: uncultured Flavobacteriaceae bacterium; assembly: GCA_929200365.1. Classification (GTDB taxonomy): domain Bacteria; phylum Bacteroidota; class Bacteroidia; order Flavobacteriales; family Flavobacteriaceae; genus Aquimarina. Next base: position 5,940 of record CAKMZM010000007.1, read on the forward strand.
TAGCACCATTTGAAGCTATAATGCCAGAATTGGCATGAAAATGTATTCTTGCACCTGCATCTATAGTAAGTGTTTTTCCACTAGGTATAGCAGCATATCCATAAACGACATAAGGTTTTTCGTTGGTGAAGTTGAGTTGATCATCTTCCAGAAAGAAACCTTCAATTCTAATTTCATTATTTTCATTATCCAGACCTAGTAATAATGTTTCTGTTTCACCAGTCATGGCATCTCTGGATGGGAATAAAAATGTAGCATCTTTTATTAAGGTAACCAGATCAACATCTTGTTGATTTCCTCCTGTATCAAATAACACCCGGTCTGTATATAAAAACTCAACATTTGCTGTTTGATCGGTAATATCTGTTGTTGTTTCTACAAAAACAAAAATACTATCCTTGGCTAAGACCTGAATATTCTCAAAAGATTTTCCAGGAATACCGTCAACATTAAGCCTATAGTTAGAATTTTCTCCCCGTTCCAGATTAATGGATGGAATAGTAAAATCATCGTTGGTGTGATTATACACTTTAAACCTATATGTGCTGGAGCCTATATTGGTAAAAATAGTATCTAAAAATAGAGTATCTGTCGAGAACTTTAAATTTCCAATACTTGGGCCAGATTCAAAATCATTACGGCAAGAACTCCATATAACTAATATGGCAAGTAAAAAAAGAGTTGATAGATAACGCATAGTTGTATTAAATAGGTCTTTAAGAATAGATAAAATATGAAAACTGCAAAGTAGCAAAGATTTTTATTTTTTTACTGATTTCATGATCTCATTTCTTTGATCAGTTTTAAGTATAACTTTTTGATTGTTCTAATATTGCTTTATTGTTAAAATTTGACAAGATCAGAACTTCTGTAAGAAGTAAAACATTTGTACATTTGTTGTTCATAATTAACACGCACAACATAATAATCTATTATGAATACATATGATGTAGCCGTAATTGGCTCTGGACCTGGTGGATATGTGGCCGCTATTCGATGCGCACAACTGGGAATGAAAACCGCAATAATCGAAAAATATTCAACGCTAGGAGGAACTTGTCTTAATGTAGGATGTATCCCCAGTAAGGCATTGTTAGATTCTTCTCACCATTATGAGCATGCCGTAAAGCATTTTGCAGATCATGGGATTGAGATTCCTAGTGATGTGAAAATTAATCTCGAAAAAATGATTGCCCGTAAACAGACTGTGGTAGATCAAACCTGTGATGGGGTTAATTTTTTGATGAAAAAAAATAAAATAGATGTTTTTGAAGGGGTAGGGGCGTTTAAAGATGCTACTCACATTGATATTACAAAAACAGATGGTACTGTAGAAACGATTGAAGCTAAAAATACAATTATTGCTACAGGCTCGAAACCATCAACATTACCATTTATCAAAATTGATAAAAAAAGAGTAATTACATCTACAGAAGCACTTAAATTAAAAGAAGTGCCAAAACATCTGGTTGTTATTGGTGGAGGAGTAATTGGGCTAGAACTAGGTCAGGTGTATCGTCGCTTGGGTGCCGATGTCTCTGTAGTAGAATATATGGGTAGAATTATCCCAGGAATGGATAAAGCACTATCTAGAGAGCTACAAAAGGTCTTGAAAAAACAGGGAGTTAAATTTTATACTGCTCATAAGGTAACTAATGTAAAAGCTACCGCTAAAGAAGTAGTGATAACTGCAGATGATAAAAAAGGAAATCCAGTAGAGTTTAAAGGAGATTACTGTTTGGTATCTGTAGGAAGGAGACCATATACCGATGGATTAAATGCTGAAGCTGCAGGAGTAAAACTTAATGACAGAGGACAGGTTGAGGTTAATGACCATTTGCAAACAAGTGCTCCTAATATCTATGCGATAGGTGATGTCATAAAAGGAGCCATGTTAGCTCATAAGGCTGAAGAAGAAGGAGTTTTTGTTGCTGAAACGCTAGCAGGACAGAAACCACATATCGATTATAATCTGATCCCGGGAGTAGTATATACCTGGCCAGAAGTAGCAGCAGTGGGTAAAACCGAAGAAGAATTAAAAGAAGCTGGTATCAAATATAAATCAGGTCAATTTTCTTTTAGAGCGCTAGGTAGATCACGTGCTAGTGGTGATCTTGATGGTTTTGTAAAAATCCTTGCCGATGAGACTACAGATGAGGTATTAGGTGTTCATATGGTAGGAGCACGTTGCGCAGATCTAATTTCCGAAGCAGTTACTGCAATGGAGTTTAGAGCATCTGCAGAAGATATTTCTCGTATGTCTCATGCACACCCAACCTTTGCAGAAGCAGTAAAAGAAGCAGCACTAGCTGCCACAGATAACAGAGCATTACACTCTTAAATCAAATTAGGAAGTAGTAAAAACATAGTATATTAATGTAAAACTAAGCCTGTTGAAGTTTTTATAATTTTCAACAGGCTTAGAATTTTTTAATAACACTTATATTTACACATTTTCTAATCTCGACAATACTTCAGTTTTGTAATTTCTGCTAATAGGAATAGACTTTTTACCAACTATAATTTCTTCATTAGAAAAAGAATCTATCCTCGATATAGAAATGATATAGGATCGATGCGTTCGCATAAAATGTTGTTGTGGTAATTTAGATTCGATTGTACTTATTGTTTCTCTCGTGACAATGGTATCTGATAAGCAATGGATTTTTGCATAGTCACTATAACTTTCGATATAAATAATTTCAGAAAAATCAACTTTTTTCATTCTTCGATCTGATCGAACAAAAATAAATTCATTCGAGCTGGTTTCGATAGTTTTTGATGATTCTGTCTTATGATAAACTTCAAAATAATTATGGATAGCATTTAATAATCGTTCATAAGCGATAGGTTTTAATAAATAATCCACTGCATGAAGATCAAAACCCTCAATTGCATATTCGCGATAAGCGGTAGTAAATATAATTTTGATATCCTTATTAATAGATTTTGCAAACGAAATTCCCGAAATCTCGGGCATATTAATATCCAGAAAAATAAGATCTACTTTTTGAGTATTAATACAATTAAAAGCTTCCAGAGCATTACTACAGGAAGCTACAACCTCTATACGATCAATTTTTGACAGGTGAGACACAATAATCTCTCGTGCCGTAGGTTCATCATCTACTATGATACAGGATATTTTGGTATTCATAGATTTTTTGTTTTAGAAGTGTTTAATTTTAATTCGACACTATGCCACTGTTCATCTTTAGAAATTAATAACTCATGATTATCATGATATAACGAAGAAAGCCTTTTTTTGATGTTAGACAAACCAATACCATCAAGATCATTTTCAGACGATCTATAAATTGAATTTTTTATACTAAAATGTATTATGTTATTTATCTGTGTTAGTTTCATATAAATAGATAGTTTTTTATTCCTTATCTGACCATGCTTAAAGCTATTTTCTACAAACGGAATTAACAGCATAGGAGCAATATGAATAGGATCGTTTACGTTTTCAAAATTCATTACTATATCCAAAGTATCACTAAATCTCATTTTTTCTAGAACAACATAATCTTTGATGTGATCTAATTCCTGTTGTAATGGTACCAACGGTTTATCTACCTGGTATAAAAGATAATCTAATAGGTTAGAAAGCCTTAGGATCATTTCTGAAGTTTCTTCAGATTTTTTTAGCGCAAATCCATATATCGTATTTAATGTATTGAATAAAAAATGAGGATGAATTTGCATTTTGAGATAATGTAGTTCCTGCTCTTTAAGTTTAAGCTGAGCCTCTAAGATCTTATGTTGTAGTTCTTGATTAGCAGAGTTTGATCTATAAGTATGCTTTACCAGGCTGAAAGCACTTACCAAAGCTACAATAATGTATACAGCTATCATTACAGCAAGAAGACTTTTACTCATTGGAGCCATTCCTGCAGATTTAAATTTTGAAAGAAAAATCAACCCATAAAAAATAGAAATAATAATAAAATAAGACGATAAGATAAAAGTATAAATACTATATAAAATCAGAAGATTATATTTTTTGGGTAGCACATATTTTGGAATCAAATAATAGATAACCACATAAGTAGTACTAATTGTTACAGGCATTAGAAATGCCGAAAAAGAAAAAACATAATTGAAATTGGTACTTTCATAACCAAAAAAATAAGTATAAAAAAACAACACTCCTATCCAGAACATAATATGGAGCGTTATTTGAACCGTTTTTTTTAGAATGAATTTTTTTGAAATCATAATAAGAGTACAATATCTGCATTTTTTATTTTTAGAGATACTATTTTATGCCGAATGACAGAATTAAAACCTTTTTTGACAATATTCGATGATATTATAACAAAAACAGGCTTTATTGTGTTTAAAACAGAGCTAATATGGTAGGTGAACGAAAAAAAATAAGTCAAATCTCATAGAATTTTAGATTTGAGTATCTTTAATCAAGCAATAGAATAATTATGTTATATAAAATAGTTATATCATTAATTTATATACAATCACAAAATCATTCTTTCTTTGTTCGTATCGTTCATTTATTAAAAGAAGGAGGGTTATTTTTTATGTTACCTATTTTAATGATGCTTTTTGTAATACTATTTTTAGTGTTCAAAAACCTAATAGTATTTAAAAAGGAAAAAAAACTTTCGAAAAAACATATCCAATTAATTAATTCTATAGGACTCTTGACATTAGTATGGGGGGTATTAGGGCAATTGCTTGGGCTTGTAGAAGCATTAGATAAGATAGAAATGTTTGGTGAGCCTTCTACAGAGATATTAGCAACAGGTCTTAAAATGTCTACACTACCAACAATTTTTGGATGTTTTGTTTTTGTGATTTCCAGAGGAGCAACCATTATTTTTATATGGACAACTAAAGAAGAATAAAAGGTATGGTTAAGAAATCTGTTTTTAAAATTCTTTTGGGAATTCTTTCTTTCACAATACTATTATTTGTGTTATTTTTTCTATTTCTCAAAGTACTTCCTATTTATAATTCTGCATTACTAAAATGGATACCTGTTTTGATATGCATATTAGGGTTTTATGTAAGCGGAACGATTAATAAAAATACTGCTGTAGGATATCTTCCTTTTCTCTTTTTACCACTTTTTATTTTTAAGCCATTTAGATTTTTATATTTCCCTTTTGTAATAGTGTTGATAGTTATTGGAGTTTTGACACTAATAGTCTCTAGAAAAGAGGTAAAGAAAATATACAGAGTATTTTCTGCTGTTATTTTGGCTTTTGTGTTTATTTATTTTTTGCTCTCTCAACCTCTGATTTTATTACAAAAAGGATTTAAAGTAACACAGGGCGGAGACTTAGTACACGCTCAGACGATATGGGATTTTGATACAACCCCCGATCATTATCTGCCAGATATAGAATATATTGATCAAGAAGGAAATTTAGTTTCTTTAAACAGTTACAGAGGGAAAACATTATATATCACTTTTTGGGCCACTTGGTGTCCTCCTTGTATAGTAGAAAAACCTGTGCTCGAACAAATCAAAAATGAATTTATAGAAGATAAGGATATTGTATTTATAGATATTTCAATAGATCGAGATACAAAACGGTGGCTGAAATATATAACCAATAAAAATCCGAAAGGAATCCAATTGAACACCAATGGTTATGATCCCGAAACAATGCAGAAATTTTATTTCTCCGAGATTCCTTTTCATTTCATTGTTAATTCTGAAGGAGTTTTTAAACAAAGCAATGACTTAGAATACTCCAAAATAGTATTGAAGGATAATAAAAAACTACAATCGTTCATTCAAAAACAGAATACAATACAGTACTAGATATTTATTTTAACTCCTATGTTAGTAATCTGTATTACTAACATAGGGGTTATATTAGAATTAAACACAACTTTAAAAAAATAGTATGATTAGAAAGATAATAATTATAGCTCTTTTAGTAAGCTGCGGTAGCAATGCTCAAACGATTAATAAAACAAGATTAGATAGTTTGTTTATGTTGATCGAAACTAAAAATAAAGGAATGGGAAGCTTTTCTATTTCTAAAGAAGGAAAAGAAATCTACCATAAATCTATAGGATACTCAGATATTGCAAATGATGCTAAAAATAATAAAACAACAAAATATAGGATAGGCTCAATCACCAAAACATTTACAGCAACAATAATAGCAAAACTGGTTGAAGAAGGAAAGTTACATTTTAGCACGACTTTGAATACATTTTTTCCTAAAATTCCTAATGCCAAAAAAATAACGATCGATAATTTGTTAAGGCATCAAAGTGGTTTGTTTAATATTACAGAACAAGAAAACTTTGCATCCTGGATAATAACCCCCAAAAGCAGAGAACAGATGTTAGAACGTTTTATTAAAAACGGAACTATCTTTGAGCCAGGAAAAGAGACGAAATACTCGAACACAAATTTTATTTTACTCTCTTATATAGCAGAAGATATTGAACACAAATCCTTTTCTGAAATTTTAGAGTCAAGGATTATAAAACCTCTTAAACTACAAAGAACAGAATATGGTAAAAAAATAAACCCCCAAAATAACGAAGCATTGTCCTATTTTGAAGAAGATTCTGAATGGCAATTAATACAAAATCATACCGATATGAGTGGGCCAATGGGGGCAGGTGCTATTGTATCTACAGCTTCAGAATTAAATGTTTTTTATGAAAATTTGTTTTCAGGAAAACTAGTCACAGAAAAGTCTTTAGCTCAAATGACAGATACATCAACCAGAATGGGAATGGGATTAGACGGTAATGTATTACATGACAAACAAATATATGGTCATAATGGAGGTATAGACGGTTTTCGATCTTTATCGATTTATATGCCAGAAGAGAAATTAGCCATTACTTATATCGGTAATGGTGTGGTAATGTCGCCAAAAAGTTGCATACTAGCTGCTTTGAAAATTTATTTTGGAATAGATAACAACATACAAGTTAATCTAAAGAATTACTAGAGATTCTAAGTGGATTATCATAATGTATTAGGCAAACTTAAAAAAATTAAAGGTGAACGACTGTAAATACGTATTAAGTTAAATATTAACATAAGTATAACAATTGAGTTATATAATAAATAACATAAAATACTAGTTTTGATAGTTATTACGCTTAAAACCTATTGTATTATTAATATACCAACTTAATTATACTAACTATTCTTAAAAGCATTAAATATATTCTGATTCATGATCCCATTTTATTGAATTAGGGATTAGATGTTTCTTATTTAAAAACTACTATATTATAGTGTATAGTATTATTGTTTGGGTGCATTATTAATCGATAGCGTTATTGTCTAACATCATGATTAGAAACAAAAACGAATGTCGCATTGTTATAAAATTGGGGTCGAAAATATTGCAAATCTCTTACTTTTTTCAGAGCCTAATCGAGAAATTATTTATATTGATTCAAACGGAATCGAGGATAGATCTACGCATGGAAAACAACTTAAAGAGAGTGTAGGCTATAGTAAGTGGTTGAAAAATAATGGAGTAAGCCAAGGAGATTATATAATCCTGTCAATAGAAGATGAGATTTTTTTTTTCAAAAGCTTTTGGGCCTGCTTCTTAATTGGTGCTATTCCAGTACCATTGGATGTTCCTATAAATAATACAAATTTAGAGAAATTTAAGAAGGTTTGGGAGACCTTGGATAGATGCTCTGTATTATGTCTAGAAGGAACACGTGATATTCTTTTGAAGAACATTGATGAAATGAATGTTATAGTTTTTAATGATATAGAAACTATAAAGTACAAACAAGAAGAATATATACCTCCAATAATAGAAGACGATACTATTGCTATGATTCAGTTCTCTTCAGGAAGTACAGGTGACCCGAAAGGAATAAAACTATCTCATAAAAATATACTAAGTAATATTGAAGCAATACAAGAGAGAGTACATACCGATGAAAAAGATGTAATCTTATGTTGGATGCCACATACTCATGATTTTGGAATATTTGGAGGCCATTTTAGTCCAATTTTCAGCAATTCAAAATCTATAAAATTATCTCCTAAAACATTTATAAAAAAGCCAAATTTAATAGTAACATTATTAGATAAGTTTTCTGTTAGTATATTTTCTAGCCCCAATTTTGGACTGAATTGGATACTGAAAAATTTTAATAGGAAAGTAGTTTCAGATATAAATCTTTCCAGTATTCGTTTAATTTTAAATGGAGCAGAACCGATCTCTGTAGATGTGGTAGAATCATTTTTGAAGAAGTTTTATCCGTATGGGTTATCACCTAACGTAATGCTTCCTGTATATGGATTAGCAGAAGCAACACTTGCCGTTACTATGCCGACAGAATTTCATTATGAGTACTATACAATTAATAAGAAGAAATTAATACAAGATAAAAAAATAGTATTAGAAGAAAATAAAAGTGATGAAACAAAAAATATAAAATTAGTATCAGTAGGAAAACCTCTTTTAGGATTTGAAGTAGAGATTAGAGACAATAAAGGAATAGTATTGAAAGAAAATGCTATAGGCACAATATTTATAAAAGGAGATAGTGTAACAAAAGGATATGTAAATGATGTAGAGGTTAATGCAAATATTATAAAAGATGATTGGCTTAATACGGGAGATGTAGGATGTATTATTCAGGGTAATTTGGTGTTATGTGATCGAATAAAAAATATGGCTTGTATTAATGGTATTAATGTTTTTTTTAAAGATTTAGAAGAAACTATATACCTTAATACAACTATAGAAAGGGGGAATTGTCTAGCAATAAGTTGTATAAATAAATTAGGAATAGAACATCTGGTGTTTTTTTTAAAGAATAAGGGTAAAATAGAAAAAATACTTCCTCAGCGAGAGGAAATAATAAAAATAATCTCAGACCTATTTCAGATTAGAGTGAATGTTGTTATTCCTATTCGTAATATTCCAAAAACAACCAGTGGTAAACCTAGACGGGAGTGGTTAAAAGAATCCTATTTATTAGGTGAATATAGTAAGATATTGATAGATGTAGATGAAGAGATTAATCTTAACCAAAAAAAGTCAAATGAACGTATAATCTTAGAAAAGTCAAAATGTCCTATAACAAAAAGAATAAGAAGTGTTTTATCTAAATCCTTAGATGTTCCAGAACATGAAATAGAAAATAATGCCACCTTTCAGGAACTAGGAATGTCTTCTATTGAAGGATTGCAATTTCTAGTAAGATTAGAAGAGGATTTAGGGCTAGAATTAGAACAAAAAGATATTGTTATAGGATATACTTTTATTGAGTTCTGTGGGTATTGTAAACTTAAAATAACAGAAGAAGTTAAACAAGAAGATGTAAAAGAAAAAAACAGTCAAACGCAATCAGCAGTTTCTATAATTGGTATGTCTTGCAGGTTTCCAGGAGCTGTGTCCCTAAAACAATTTCAGCATAATCTGGAAACAGGGACATCATTTTTTGCAAAAGTATCAGAGAAAAGGAAAGAACAAACGGGATATCCCTTATGGGATGAATATTTGGCTGAGATGGATAACCCATTTGATTTTGATTCAGATTTTTTCTCTATATCAGAAGAGGAGGCAAAGTTTATAGATCCCCAACAGCGAATTTGTCTTGAATTGGCTTACGAAGCTATTATTGATGCAGGAATATTACAAGAGGTACGAAAAAATCAAAAGATAGGAGTTTTTATAGGAGCTTCATTTCCTAGCTATAATGACAGGATCATCAAATATATAAACGAAGCAGGTGCTTTACACCCTAATACAATGGCAAATAATACATTAAGTATGATTGCAACTCGTATCAGTAAATATTTTGGTTTTAGAGGAGCTGCAGTTGTCATCGATAGTGCCTGTAGTTCTTCTTTGGTAGCATTAGACTTCGCAATTAAAGAAGTTTTATCTGGAAGAATAGATAAAGCACTAGTAGGGGGAGTCAATCTTATCATGTCGCCTCATATGCATGAACTTTCCAAGGCAGCAGGTATTTTAAGTGGCAAAGGAGAATGTCGAGTATTTGATGAAGATGCAAGCGGAACTGTTTTAGGAGAAGGAGCAGGTTTTGTTGTTTTAGAAAAAGAAGAAAAATGTATTCGTAATCGCCATTATTGTTATGCAAATATAATAAGTACATGTGTCAATAATGATGGGACAGCATTAAGTATTATGGCTCCTAATGTAAAAGGACAATCAGAATTGATAGAAGAAGCTCTGATTAACTCCCAAGTACACCCTGATAATATTAATTATATAGAAGCTCATGGTACAGCCACCTCAATTGGTGATCCAGTAGAACTTATGAGTCTTACTAAAGTATTTAAAGATAAAAAGAATCAATGCCAGGTTGGCTCAGTAAAAAGTAATATAGGACACCTGTTAGCTGCTTCAGGAATGGCAGGTTTAATTAAGACAGCTCTTTCTCTAAAAAAAAATATAGTATATCCTACGTTGCATGTATCACAAGAAAATACTTTAATTGATTTTGAAAATACACCTTTCAGACCTGCAAAATCTATAAAACGAAATGCAAATATTAAGTATGCCGGAGTAAGTTCTTTTGGTTTTGGAGGAACCAATTCTCATATTGTTTTAAAAGCACCGCAACATAATCATCATAGTGAAGAAGAAACCTATTTTTCAGGTAATAAAATATGTGTTTTTGGGATTTCCTGGAGAAATGAAATAGAAAAAACAGAGAATATATCTCAGATCATAAAAATGTTATTAGTACCAGACGTAAAATTATATCCTTTATGCGTTAATTCTCTACTAAGAACTGAACATAGAGGAGAACGGAAAATATTTCTGATTAACAGTAAAGAAGAACTAATAACGAAATTAACCTTAGAATTAGACCTATCTATTGGAAAAAGAACATTTAAAATTCAATTAGCAGGATTACTCTTATCTGAAACCGATGATGATATTAAAAAAGAAGAAATAGAAGCAATGATTCCATATTTAGAAAAGAATGAGATAAGAGATATATCTCAAATAGATTGGAGTGATAAGTCTGTAAATAAGATAGTTATTTGTTATTGGGTGCTTTATAAAATCTTAAAAAAGTACACTAATGGAGTAAAGATGATATCGGTAGATGGTTTTGGCGATCAGATAGAAGAATTCTTGATAAAAAAAGTGTCTATAACAGATATTTTAAAACACAATTTTGAAATATCAACAGTAAACTTCAAAAGAGAAAAAAAATCTGTGTCATTGCCATTAATAGGTATATCAGAGGAAAACTTATTACCTATACATAGCAAAGTGAAATATTTCAATTTTAGAAAGAAATCAACGTTAGAAATTCTGGCATTTTATCATGGATGTGGTTTAGATATTCAGTGGCATAAAATAGTCTCATTGAGAACCATACCAAACTGGAATCATACTTTTCACAGATATAAAAAGAAGACACTTTTAGTATAATATATATCATCAAAAAATCTTTAAAAAATGATTGAAGAAATAGCAAAAGAGTTTAAACTGGAATGGAAAGGAGCTCGTCATGAAGTAGAATATTGGCTAAAACGAACCCCTTGGCGAAATTTAAAAGATACTATTTATGGTATCAAAAAAGGAATGGAGGAGATTCCAGAAATTGTGCATAATGACCCAATGCTCAAAATGGCATACATCATTGACTTAGCTACTTTTATGCATGGAGAAAAAGTTGCCTTAGAAGCGTGTGCAGCGAGTATCACATTTGCCGAAAATGATGAATGTCAACGTTTTTTAGCAACTCAGGTTTTAGACGAAGCAAGGCACTATGAAGTGTTTAAGCACAGAATGATCTCTCTTGGAATAACAGAAGATGAAGTACCAAAAATACTAGCAAGATTCAATACAGAAAGTTTTAAAAAATTTGAATCTATGATTTGGGAACAATTAGATAAAAAAGATTTACTGGGTTCTGTAATAGCCCTAAATATTATGTTAGAAGGATTAGCCCACCCAGTATATAATTATGAGATGAAGTATTGGTCGAGACTGGACCCAGGGATGAGCAATCTTATTAAAGGAATATTTCAGGATGAAGTGCAACATGCCAATTTTGGAGAAGCTTATGCTACAAAAATGGTCTCTACTTATGGTGAATGCCGCATTAAAGCAAGAAAACTTTTTATACAATTTAAAAAGATTATTGATGAGTTGTTTGATGAATCCCGAAAAAATTATGTAAAACTTTATCAGGAAGTAGCAAATAATCATATAGATAAGATGGGAGATCTTGAGATTTTTCCCGGAGTGATGATGGGTAATACTACAGAAGAAGAACAAGCATATTACCTAAAAGAAGAGACACAACGAGAGTTTAATAAAAGAATTAAAGCAATTGGAATTATACTATAGTAATATTAGTTAATAAATACGATATGGAAACTAAAAACAAAATAGAATTAAAAGAGGTGATTATAAGTAAAATATCGGATTTACTTAAGATTGACAAAAGTGAAGTAGATTCTGATCAGGAGTTTATGGAGATGGGTATCGCTTCAGTAGAAGCAATGAGTCTTTTTGTCGCTATCCAAAAAGAAACAGGAGTAGTAATTAGTCCTATGATTATGTTTGAATGTAATACGGTTAATCAAATATGTGACTACTTAAATAAAAAAGAACTTGCTAAATAGAATCAAAACATGGTAACTAAAGTAGGTTGGAAAGAAGTAGCAATTACTTCATTGCCTCTTATATTGGCTCAGCTGTCTGAGATTGTGTTCAGTCTGGTAGATACTGTAATGGTTGGGAAACTGGGAACTACAGAATTAGCATCAGTAGGACTTAGTATGACAGCTGTATGCTTTATTCAGGCGGCTATACTGGGAATAGGTAATGGGGTTCAGGCTCAGGCATCCAGAAGAGTAGGAGAAGGAAAAAAAGTTCTGGTTGGAGATGCTATGAAATCAGGAATTTACCTGGCAATTACCCTGGGGATTCCTCTTATTTTTCTATCAATTTGGCTCGCTCCGTTTTTTATGAATTTGATATCTGATAATAAAGAAATTGCAGATTATGGAACCAAATATTTTGAGATAAGGATGATAGGAATTATAGGATATGCTATTAATATTTCATTTAGAGGGTTTTGGAGCTCGTTAAAGCTTGATAAATATTTTACCTGGATAACCTTGATTAGCCATGCACTTAATATCATATTGAATTACCTTTTGATTTATGGAAACTATGGGTTTCCAAGGTTAGAGGTCGCAGGTTCGGCAATTGCAACTAATATAGCACTCTATTTTGGAATGGTTTTACATTTCTTTTTTCTTATTAAAAAGAGAAAGGAGTATGGTTTTAATTTTAAGATTCCTAAAAAGAAAAATTTTGTAAGCTTATTGTCTTTATCTGTACCAAGCGGATTACAGCAGATGTTTTTTTGGCTAGGGTTTGTCGTTTTATTATGGATCGTAGGTAAGGTAGGAGAAGGGGATTTAGCAATAACCCATGTTATTTTACAATTTAATTTTGTTTCAATATTAATAGGCATTGCCATAGGTGTTGCATCTGGAGCTATGGTTGGAAGAGCTATGGGACAAGAAAGAAATGAAGAAGCCTATGAATGGGGGATAATTGCAGCAAAATATGCCTTTGTGATTATTGGAAGCATTGGTTTTATTTTGGCAGTTTTTACTCAATTTATTACAAAAATATATTTTGAAAAAGAACTCTTGCAAACTGCATTTTGGCCCTTTTTGATTTCTAGTGCAATTATGTGGACAGAGTCTATAGTTTTTGTCTTCATGTATTCTTTATTTGGAGCTGGTGATATGAAACGTCCTGTGATTGTTACGGTATTATTACAATGGTTATTTTTCTTACCATTATGTTATGTGATAGGCTATCAATACAAGTTTGGTGTATTAGGAATTTGGAGCTTATTTGCTATATATAGAGTCATAATTGCAATACTATTATATAAACAATGGAAAGATAGAAAATGGCAGTTGAAAACGGTTTAATTGAGAATACTCAACAATTGATACTTACTGAGATACAATTGTCAGGAGAATTAGAAAGAATAGAAAAAGAACCCTTTGAATTGGTGATACTGTTACATGGGTTAGAAAGTTCGTATGTGGATTTTAAGCAGATAATTGAGACTTGTCCTAAAAATAAAAATGTAGTTCTGTTATTTCCTAAAGCTTCAATACGATATATGACTTTGTTTAAAAAAGAAATGCACTCTTGGAGTGATATCATTTCAGGAGATTTTGAAATAGGAAAATTAGATTGGATAAGTTTTGAGAATAATGTATCAGCTCTTTTGAATTGGATAATTCGTATTAAAAACCAGTATAGGGTTTCTAAAACAGTAGTAGGAGGATTTTCTCAAGGAGGGTTTAATGTTTGGACAGGGATAAAAAAGTTAAAAGAAGAAACTGATGGGATGGCTATATTTTCTACTTCTTTAAATGATGAAAGTATTTCCAGAATGCAGTTTGATATCAGAGATTATCCATTTTTTTATAGTTACGGAAAGGAAGATATAATGATGCCTTATCAGTATTGTGAAAAAACAAATAAGGCTATGAGTACTATTTTTAAGAGTAGAAGGCTTACAAGTTTTGTAGAAGATTTTGGACATGAAATAAACAAGGAATCAGCAAAAACATTTTGGGCATGGCAAAATCAAATATAATGAATTGTTATAAAGAATTTATGGTCAAAGGAAATGAAGGGCTTGTCCTTGTCAAAAAAGAAGACAAATACCCAGAACCTAATTACATAAAAATTAAATCTGCAATTAGTTTAGTGAGTCCGGGGACAGAGAATTATTATATCAATAAGTGTATTAAAAACCAGACAGAACTCCCATTAGGATATTGCTCCAGTGGGGTAGTAGAAGCAATAGGAGAAAATGTAATTGGATTTAATGAAGGAGATAGAGTATTAGCTATGGGGTGGAAAAAAGCAATACACGCCCAAAAAATCTTTGTACCACAAAACTTATGTGTTAGAATTCCTGATTCTTTGGCATATGAAGATGCTGTATTTGCAAATATAGCAGCCACAGCAATGCATGCTATACATAGAGCAGAGATCATTGAGCAAGACAAGGTTTTAGTTATTGGAGGAGGTTTGGTAGGTCAATTAGTAGCACTATATTCTAAATTAATATCTCATTCGGTTTTACTTACTGATCTGAAAAAAGAAAGAATAGAAATTGCAGATAGAGGAGGCGTGGCAACAGTATCTGCAAAACAATGGGAGGGAGTTTTAATAAATAATAAACCAACCAAGATGTTTGTATGTATCTCTGGAGTAGCAGATAAACTTTTTGAGTCTTTGTTTCAGGTTATAAATACCTATGGAAATGGATTTCACCGAAGTAAAATAATTGGAGTTGGACGCTTTACGGCCAAAATTGATTTTAGTGTAGCAATGGGTAATATAGATATTGTTTATTCTGCTCGTTGCGGAGAAGGATATAGAGATTTGGATTATGAAACAGGTAGAAAAGAAGTATTTCCTGTTTCAGGAGAACAAAATGTTAAGCAGAATCTAGAATTCTGTCTAAAACAAATAGATAAAGGGACAGTAAACGTGGATCATCTAAAGTGTAAAAAAGTACCATTTGATGATATTTTGGATAGTTATAAAGACATCAAAGATGTTATAGGAATGCTCATAGAGTATAATTAATCAGACTTCTATTTTTTACAAGAAATAAAAATAGAGAGTTTATAAACCAACGAATGATGATTGAAAAAGAAGTGTATTTATCAGGAACATCATATGTTCTTGGAGAAATAGAATCCATAACAGAAATCCTGGAACTTCAGGAAGAACCTATGTCCATGGAGAATTTTTTAGGTTTAGGATTAGAGTCTTATGCGATTACTAAAGAAGAACCGTATCAAATGGCCGTACAGGCGGCAAAAGAAACCATAAGTAAAACAGAAAAATCTCAAGACAGAATAGATGTCGTTATATATGCTACAGAAACATTTGGAGATGTTAAACATACAAGAGAAGATATTCGTAAGTTTTGTACAGAATTAGGTTTGAATAGGGCGTATCCTTATGGATTGTTTTTAAGTGAATGTGCTAATATTCAGGCAGGTATAAAAATGGCTGCTGGTATGATTATTTCAGGAAATGCCACTAATATACTTTTGGTTACTACAGATAAAGTTATAGATGGAGAAACCAGAATTTTACCCCCTAGTTTAGGGATCCTAAGTGATTCTGCTGCAGCATGTATTATATCTTCAGAAAAACCAAAAAAAGGATTTCAGATATTGAACACTTTTTCCTGGACAGATCCCGAATTATATTTTGTAGACCCAACAAAGAATTTTAAAGATTTTTTTCAGAGAACAGTAGCAGGAGTCAAATCTGTAGGAGTAACAATCTTAGAAAACGAAGGGTTACATCCTACTGATATTAAAGGAGTAATAGTTAATAACTACAACACTTCAATAATGTATACTTTGGTTACTCAAATAGGTTTTACTCTGGAAAAAACCTGTTTAAATAATTTATCCCGATTTGCACATGCCTTTGCAGCAGATAACCTTATTAATTTAGAAACCCTTTGTGAAGATACACAATCAGAAACAGGGGATATGTTCTTAGTAACAGCATCTGGACCTACCACCTGGGGAGCAACATTAGTCAAACAACTTTAATATAAAACCATATGACAACTCAAAACTTAGAAGCAAATAGTACCTCACAATCATGGATGTATCCAAAAGGACCTGTTTTTATAAAAGGACAAGGTGTATGGTTATGGGACGAAAAAGGAGAACGATATTTTGATGGTACTGGAGGAAGCGGAGCATTAAATTTAGGCCATTCTCATTCAGAAGTAAATAGTGCAATAATTCAGCAAATAGATAAAATTACTCATACGGGATGTAAAGTACAGAGTAGTATTCGTCAGAAATTTATAAAACGGTTGGTTGAGTTTTTTCCATTATCAGGTGTTAAGGTTTTACCTACGGTTACCGGAGCAGAAACTGTTGAAGCCGCTATAAAAGTAGCAAGAGCGTATACAGGAAAAAGTAAGATTATGGCTTTTGAGAGGAGTTATCACGGTAAGACTACTGGGGCATTATCATTAACATGGAATGCATCCATAAAAAAATACTCGCCAATAGATAGAGAGCAGGTAGTGCATTGTTCTGCCCCTGTTTTGGTAGAACAGCATCAAGAGATAAGTGTCGAATCTTGTTTATATAGCTGTGAGAAACTATTAAAAGAAAATGAAGAAAATAAAACTCCAATTGCTGCATTGATTATAGAACCTATTCAGGCAACAGAAGGAGTATTAGAATTAACAGAAGCATTTTTAGTAGGAATACAGGGATTAGCAAAAAAATATGGAGCACTATTTATAATAGATGAGATTTATACAGGTTTTGGCAGAACAGGGAAACCTTTCTATTTTCAGTATTTTGATCTTAATCCAGATATTGTTTTGGTAGGTAAAGCACTAGCAAATGGATTACCTATTGGAGCAGTACTCGGATCAGAGAAAATAATAGACGCACTACCTTCTGGAATTCAAACCTCTACGTTTTCTGGTCATCCTTTAGCTAGTGCAGCAGCAATAGCAACATTAGAAGTTATTGAATCAAAAAAACTTTGGAAACATGCAGAGCAATTAGGGAATTATATACGCAAAAAATTAGATGAGATTCATCTGCTTTATGGAGGAATATCTAAAAGTAGAGGGATTGGTCTTATGATTGGTTTTGATTGTATTAACCAGGAAGGGGCATTATGTGAAGAGACAACATTAAAATTTGTAAAAGAATGTTTACAAAACAAAATATTGTTTTTTAAAGGAGGGTATTTGGGAACTTCTATTAGGCTTACACCTAGTTTGTTAGTTACAGAAGAAGAAGCTGATGTTTTATTAGAGGTAGTAAAGGAGTATTGTTTAAGATTGCATGTGTCTACTCAAAAAGAAAGAAAATATGTCGTTTAATAATTTATATAAAAGTGTACTTTCTAAAGATTTGTGTACTTCTTGCGGTCTTTGTGAATCTGTATGTCCTAAGGATATTATAAAAATAAATTCTAATACACCAAAACTTTTGAGTACTACAGAAGAAATGCAATGTGGTGATTGTAGTTTATGTTATGATGTATGTCCTGGTTTTGATCCTGAAACACCTAAAAGCGAGATGAATATTTTTGGAAGAAGAAGAACCGAAAAAGAACGTTGGTTGGGAATTTTTAGAAGAACGATCAATGGATATTCAAAAGATAAAGAGATTTATGAAAATTCGGCTAGTGGAGGATGTTCAACTACCTCAATGTTAGCTGCGAAAGAAGCTTTAAATCTGGATTATTTGATTGTTGCTGGTCGTAATCCTAAGAAAAAGTGGCTGGGTTCTCCTGCTATAGCAACAAATAAAGAAGAAATAATGGTTTCTACACAATCAAAATATCAATTATTCCCTCACTTAAAAGGATTAAAACCTTATATAAAAGAAAGAGCTAATGTTCGTATAGGAATCTCTGGACTACCATGTCAGGTACAAGCAATAAGAAAACTACAAGCATTAGATCATCCTGTGGGAGAATGGGCACGCAAGCATATCCTATTTGTGATAGAAATTGCATGTTCCTCTAATACCACTTTTGTAGGAACAGAAACATTAATAAAAGATCAATTAAACCTGAACCCCAAAGATGTAGAAAAAGTTTCTTATAGAGAAGGAGAATATCCAGGAGATTTTATAGTACAGGATAATAAGAATGTGAAACATAAAATCAATTTATGGGAAGCTGTTCGAGAATTTAAAGCTTTTAAAACACATCGATGTATGTCTTGTGGTGATTGGATGTCTGGGCTGGCAGATGTTAGTTTTTGTGATGGAGACCCCAATATTTTTGCTTCAAGCATTAATCCAAGTGCTATTGATAAGCAAGGGAAAATGGTAATTAGAACAGAAATAGGAGAAAAAGTAATCAATTATGCTATTGATCATAATCGTCTCGAGTATTGGGAAGGAGAGATTAAAACAATGAATCTAGGATTGGAACGAAAGAAAAACAGAAGAGCAACATATGAACGATTGGATTGTGATATTTCAGAACCTCCTATTCCTGGATATTTGGATGAAGATGAAATTGTAAGTGATGAACGTTTATTGCAGATTTCTGGAAGTCCAAAAGATAAGTAATTGATAGTAAAAAATCTTAAAACCACACAAAAATGAACTTATTTAACCAAGATGATAAAATCGTTTTAGAAAAAAAACAAAATGACACTTTGATATACCATACAGAAGAAATGTTATGGGCTAATCAACAGTTATATCCTAATAGTGCAACATACCAAATATCTTTTGCCTATAAATTAAAAGGAAATTTCAATACAGATGCGTTTGAGAAATCTATGAATGCTTATGCTTTGAGAAATAAAAATTTCCGAACTCTTTTTGTAGGAGAAAAAGGACGTGTAAAAAGAGTAATAAAAGAAGCTGTACCTGTAAAATTAGAGAAGATAAAATTAGTAAACAGAGAAGGATTAAAAACATTATATAAAGAAGAATGCGCCAAAGCATTTCATTTGGGAAAAGGACCATTGTGGCGTGTACTACATATCTATGAAGAGGAGACCAAAACAGATTACCTTCTGTTTATCATACATCATATTATATTTGATGAATTGAGTATTGATTTCTTTATGGATGAAATGGTATCCCTTTATTCATACGAGGTGGGAATACAAAAAAATCTACCAGTATTACAACCTGATTTTACAGAGTATATAGAAAAAAAACAACAGTTATGGTCTGAAAGCAAGATTAGAAAAGAAGAAATTTTTTGGAAAGAAAAAATGAAACAAGTGATGCCTTTTGTTGAACTTCCGTTTTATAGATGCCCAAATGATGAAAGACGATTTAGAGGAGGTAGACTAATACTTCCCTTATCAGAAAATATAAATAAAAAGCTAAACGAATTTATCTCATCAGACGATAGGTATTCAGCAAATAGTATACTAAGAGCTTGTTTTATGGCTTTACTCTATAGATATTTTGGAAATACAAATATTGCATCTGTTTCACCTGTAGATGATAGAAATAAATTAGGCTTTGAGAAAATTGTTGGTTTTGTAGGAAATGTTTTACCAACTCATATCCATTTAGATGAAAATCTAACTTTTAAAACCTTGATAGATAATGTTCAAATAGCATTAGAAGAAGTGCAAGAAAACTCTAGTACTCCGTTAAATAATGTGGTACAAATGTTAAGGAGTTGGGATGGCAGAGTTACAGAAGCGCCTTTTCAGGTAATGTATGAGTTTAAGAAAAAGGCAAAGCCGTATGAGTTAGGTACAGACCTCTTTTTAGAACCATCGATAGTAGATAATCAAATGGCTAAACTGCCGTTAACACTAACGATTCATCATGATAAAGATATGTATGTTGTGGATTGGGAAATTAACAAACATGTATTTGATGAATTAACAATAAAAGAAATATCAGAAGGTTTCCCAAATTTAATCAATACATTATGTTCTGCACCTAATGAAAAACTCGGAAATATTCATTTAGATATTCCTGTTAGACAACCTGAGAGAAATATAGAATTACCATCACCAGAATATTTTAAAGAATTTCTAGAAGAAGATATAGAGAATAGTATTGTTGAAATATTTTCTAGAAGAGTAAAAGAGTTCCCCAAAAAACTAGCTGTTTTATCTACAGGAAAAGCATATAGTTATAATCAATTAGATAAAACGTCAACAGCAATTGCCCAAAGTTTAATTGATAAGTATGGAAAAGAAGGCTCAAAGAGATTTGCATTATGTTTTGAACATGAAGCTTCTATTTTGCCAGCTATTTTAGGAGTTTTAAAAAGTGGGAATGCATACATT
This sequence comes from uncultured Flavobacteriaceae bacterium, assembly GCA_929200365.1. Classification (GTDB taxonomy): domain Bacteria; phylum Bacteroidota; class Bacteroidia; order Flavobacteriales; family Flavobacteriaceae; genus Aquimarina. Next base: position 26,757 of record CAKMZM010000007.1, read on the forward strand.
CCTATGGATACTCATTCTCCAAGAGAACGATTAGAACAAATATTGAAAGATTCTAAAGCATCAGCTATTTTATTAAATAAAACATCCGAAGTAATCTTAAAAGAGACTTTTGGAAATAACCCTCCAATTGATGCATTCTATATTGAGGATTTGGAAAAAGAAGGAGCAATGATAGAATTAGAGCTGCCAATAATAGAGAGCGATGATTTAGCATATATCTTATATACATCTGGCTCAACAGGAAAACCCAAAGGGGTAATGCAGTCGCATAAAAATATACTACATCATATGCGTAATTGGACCAACTCATTAAAAATTGGAGCAGAAGATAAACTTACACTATTTTCATCTTTTGCTTGGGATTCTTCAGTTCAAGATATTTTCGGTGCTATTTTAAATGGAGCGACTTTATATCCGTTAGATTTGAGAATAAAAGATCTAAAAACCTTAGCGATGTGGTTGGATGAAAAAGGAATAACAGTATTACACGCTACAGTTCCTTTATTCAGAAAATTTGCAAAAAGTATGTCAAAAGATAAAGGGTATCGCTTGAATAAGTTACGAATTATGGCTTTGGGAGGAGATGCCATGCATAAAGGGGATATTGATATGTATAAGTCTCTTTTTCCACCAAATTGTTATTTATCTAACATGTATGGGGCTACAGAATCAAGTTCTGCACTTTATTATGTTGTAAATCACGATACAGAATTAGATGGAGAAATTGTTCCTATTGGTTTTCCTGCAGAAAATACAGAGATTATTATAGTCAAGAATGGAGTCGAACAAAGAGCTCATAGCATTGTAGGAGAAATTGGAATAAAGAGTAAACACATTGCTATAGGATATTGGGAGAATTCAGAAGTAGAAAAGCAATGTTTTTCTATAGATAGAAAAAATCCAGAGGTTAAGGTATATATGACTGGAGATCTGGGAAGAGTATTAGAAAATGGAGCTGTAGAATATGTAACTCGTAAAGATTTTCAAGTAAAGATTAGAGGGTTTAGAGTAGGTCTTGGAGAGTTAGAATCTTTTTTTGCAAGTCATGAATATATTAAAGATATTATAGTAATAGCTCAAGAAGATCCAGGAGAAGAAAAAGAATTGGTTGCATATTACGTCTTAAAACCAAATAATAAAAATATTACTTCAGAAACACTTAGGGAATATTTACTCAATAAGGTGCCAGATTATATGATTCCTAGATTCATGGTCGAATTAGAAGCATTGCCACTTACGGTTAGAGGTAAAATAGATAGAGAAGCACTTCCTGCGCCTCAAAATATTAGTAGAGATATAAAGAACATAAATATAGAGCAGGCAAGAGATGAGACAGAAGAAAGATTGATTCATATATGGGAAAACATCCTTCAAGTTTCTCCTATAGGTATTAGGGATAACTTTTTTTCATTAGGAGGACATTCTTTATTAGGGTTTGAAATGTTTGAAAAAGTAGAGGAAGATTTTGATATTAGAATAGAGCCGGTAGCTTTATATAGAGGAGCTGCTACCGTAGAATTGTTAGCAAATTCTATCAAAGAAAAAATGAATTTATAGCTTTTAAGATGATGTATTTAGTCCGTTACTGTACTAAATATATCATTTATGTTTGGTAAGAAAAATAATTTAATTCTTTCTGTAGAGAGATTATATATTAAAAATAGAATGATAAGTGAGAGATTTAAAAGTAGATACTAATAGAAAAATAGAGGAAACAGAGCCTATAACCATTCCTGGAGATAAGTCAATATCTCATAGGGTACTTATGGTGGCTGCATTATTTAATAATATCACTTGTATAACTAATTTAAATATGGGAAGTGCTGTTACTATATTAAAAGATGTTTATAAGGCACTGGAAATTCCAATTGAAATATTAGATGATGGTACAGTCACAGTAGGGTATTTAAATCCTGAAAAACTAGAAAATAAAGATGTATATCTATATGCGGGACCATCAAGTTGTGTAGCTCGGTTTATGATAGGAATCTTAGCAGGTCTAAATATAGAATGTTGCATAGATGGTAATAAAACTTTAAGAGCTAGACCCATGGATTTTGTGGTTGAACCATTAAAAGAACTGGGAGCTAATATAGAATATCAGGAAGAGTGGGGATGTTTACCTGTGAGAATAAAAAAAGGAAAATTACAGAGCGGTAAAGTAACTATTAAGGTGAATAGTGCCCAGGCATCTTCTGGAGTGTTTTTGGCAGCATTAGCAGCTAAAATCAAAGTAGAGATTTTTTTCAAGAGTCATTCCAGAGACCATACACAACGGTTATTGGACTATCTGGGGTGCACGTATACTAAAGGCGAAGGGTTTTATATGTTAGATGGAAGGAAGCCTTTAAAAAAATTAAAAAAGTATCATATCCCTGGTGACCCTAGTTTAGTTGCCTTTCCTATTGCTGCTCATCTTATTCTAAATAAGAAAGGAGATCTAAAAATACCAAATGTATGTCTTAACTCTACACGAACAGGAATATTAGAAATGTTTAAAGAAATGGGTGCTGGAATACAATATGATAATGTCATTAATTATTGTGGTGAGCCAGTAGGAGAAGTAACTGTTTCTGGTGAAACTACCAAGCTGAAACCTTTTAATATAAGTGGAGGAGAATTGATTCACTCTATGATTGATGAAGTCCCCTTGGCAGCGGCTATTTTGGCTAATCAAAAAAGTATCACTAGTATAACAGATGCACAGGAACTAGAGTTTAAAGAAACCAATAGAATCTTAACCACAATAGAGATGTTAACCGATTTTGGAGTAGAAGTAAAAAAAGTAGAAGGAGGTATGATTATACATGGCAAATCAAATATTTCTACTACTTGTGTAAACTCACATAAAGATCATCGAATTTCTATGGCAGCAGCGGTTTTAGCATTGAAATCAGAAACTCCTGTAAAAATCATTGAAGGTACTTGTGCAGAAACATCCTTTCCTAATTTTGCTAATGAAATGAGGAAGGCAGGTTTTCCTATATATGAATTATAAATAAGGAAGTGATATAAATAATAGCTCTAATGTATACAAAAACAGCAGTGACTAATAAGGCTTATTTTGATATTTTAAAAACAAAATTAGCAGGAGGATTTCATTATAACTTTAAAACACTAGGAGAGGAAAATCCACGATTTTATACCAAAGGAGAAGGCTCAAGATTATGGGATATTGAAGGAGTGGAGTATCTGGATTTCTATGCCAAATTCGGAGCTATGATATTGGGGCATAATAATTCAGAGTTTAACGAAGCTCTTACAGAGCAAATTCATAAATTATTATGTGTTAATCATACAGAGCTAGATATAGAAGTATGTGATCTGTTACAATATCATTTTCCTTCTTTTGAACGAATAAGATTTGGATTAAGCGGTACAGAAATTATTCAAAACGCATTACGGATTAGTCGAGCTTATACAGGAAAAGTAAAATTTTTACGGTTTGAAGGGCACTACCATGGTAATATGGATAATATAATGGGAGGAGGTTACTTAGAAGCAGATCCGCCAATTCCTGTAGAAACCCTGGGAGATCCAAGAGGAACCAAAGGAAGAATACCTCATGTTTTTGAACAGGAGTCTTATTTGATACCATGGAATGACAGTGATAAATTAAAAGAAACCCTAGAAAAATACGCTTCTGATATTGCAGCAGTGATCTTAGAACCAGTCTTAGTAAATGGAGGAGGAATTAAGCCAAAAGAAGGATATTTGGAAACAGTAAGGAAGCTGTGTACACAATATGGAGTTGTTCTTATTTTTGACGAGGTAATAACAGGGTTAAGGTTTGGATTATCTGGAGCACAAGGGCATTATAATGTTCAACCAGATTTAACAATATTAGGAAAAGCAATTGGAGGAGGAATACCAGTCTCGGTATTAGGAGGGAAAAAGGAAATAATGAATTTGTATGAAACTAGAGAAGTTGTACATGCAGGAACTTTTAATGGCCATCCATTAGGATTAGCTGCTATTAAAGCAACTATTTCTATATTGTCAGGTACTCAAAAAGAATTTTATAAAAAATCAGAAAAGTATACTAGAGAAATCAAAAATACAATAGAAACAGTTGCTTTAGAATATGGATTTGATATTAGCGTTACCGTTTTAGGAAGTATGATGGTATTTAATGCGTGTAAAACACCTTTATACCAACCTAGTGATTTGACATTTGACACAGTTTTGAAAAACAGTATTTTATTTAAAACATTACCTAATTACGGAATACTTATTTCTCCTATGACTAGAATGTTTTTAAATACGATGTTTGAGGATAGAGATTTATCCTTCTTTAAAGAAAGAATTCGTCCAGCGATAAAAGAATCGGCAAGACTTATTGATAATGTATATAATGGAAACCTGACAGATATGTAAATATGGAAATAAGAAATATTAAATCAACAGATTATCAATTAGTAATTACTAATCTAAACGAATGGTGGGGAGGAAGAAAAATGTCTGATATGTTACCTAAACTTTTTTTTGACCATTTTCCGTCAACAAGTTTTATAATTACCAAAGGAGATGAAGTGTTAGCTTTTTTGGTAGGATTTATTTCTCAAAAAAATAAAAAAGAAGCATATGTGCATTTTATTGGAGTAAATCCTAAATATAGAAAACAAGGTTTAGCAAAGTCTTTATATCAATTTTTTTTTAAGGTTGTAGCAGCCAAAGAAATTACAAGTGTGACATGCGTGACTTCCCTGCAAAATGAAGTATCGATAGCCTTTCATCAACAAATGGGGTTTTTAATAAAATTAGGTGATAAAAAAAATGAGGAAGGAATAGATTATTTTTCTGATTATGACGGCCTAGGTGAGGATCGTGTCGTTTTTTCAATTAATATTTGAAAAAAGTTGTTTTTTATAATTAGTATCTAGTCGTAAGAGCATGTTTAAACTCCTTGCTTCCTGAAAACCATTATTTTGAGAACCATGAGGTTGTTTCAAATCATTCGAATATCCCGATATGTTCATGATTTGAAGCTTACTCAGAACCTCAAACTATTGATTTTTAGTTTACATTGTGTTTAAACATGCTCTAAATCTATAACCTGCTGAATGTAAATTTCATAATTTACTTGTGTTAGAATCTCGTATGTAAAAAAGCATTATTTTTGTGTTAAGAACGGTTTTACTGGTTTTATGCCTTGTAGATTCAACAGAGAAATAACAAAATGCACAGACGATTTGAGTTGCCAGCTATCGGAAGTGTCCCTATATCAGAAGTAGAAATACCTTTAAAAAGCCGTGATGAACTTCCTCCTGTTTTATTGGCATTGCAGGTCATTTATTATAATTCTGATTATCACCGGCGCATGTTTGAGATTATCGAGTCTGTCGTTATGAGCGGCAATAGTCAAAAAGGTCGTGAAGGGATGACTGTTTGGGAAGTGATAGTATTCTCTGTAGTGCGTTTGACCCTGAACACGAATTATGATCGTTTGTTATGGGTTGCCAATTATGATAGTTGTTTACGTCAATTAATGGGTCTTGCAGTAAAGAATGACTATGGATTTACTGCCGATGGCAAGAAGTATAGTTTAACGGCATTGAAAGAAAATATTGGTTTGTTAGATTTGCAGGCCATTGAAAAGGTAAATGCTTTGGTGTTAGAAGTTGGGGCGGGTATTTAAAAAAAACAAAGAAGAAGTTAGGCTCAAAGCCCGTTTACGGTTTGCTGTTAGCGCATATTTGGAACTGGCTATCACCTTGACAAAGAAAGTCAATGAATTTAAATCAGAACCGTATGAAGTAAAAATGGAATTCTCTCCTGATCAGAATAAAATGATTTTAGACATAAACAATCAGAGTTTATAAGAGAGCAGAAATAAAGGATGTTAAAGCTTGAACTATTTTATAACGAATTGAAAAAAGTTTAAATCACTTCTGGATTATTTGCAGTATCTTTATCAAAAATAAAGTTCTTTATATAAAATTCTTCATCAACCGATATAGGTTTTACTTAATTGTGAATTAATAGGGAATCGTGTGCAAATCACGAGCTGTCGCGCAACTGTAAGTAACCATATAGTTTTTATCAATTAATATCCACTGTTCTGATCAATAAGAATGGGAAGGATGATAAAAATGTTACAAGCCAGGAGACCTGCCTAATATCGAATTGACTATGCTTTCGCGATTTGAAGCTTGGGTTAAGTTTGATGCTATAACCATTATATACTATTTTATATAATGGGGACATACTATTATAGCGTTATTTTAATTTTTGTTTTATCTAGAAGCATATTGAGTTTATAAAAAAGGGCTTTAAGAATTAATATTAATTTTTAAAGTTTTAAAACAATGCTTACACACAATTTGGGCTACCCGCGTATTGGTAGTAAAAGAGAATTAAAAAAAGTTTTAGAAGAGTACTGGTCAGGAAAAACTACTTACAAAAACTTGATACAGGTAGGAAAAAACATTAGAAAAAACAACTGGTTGTTACAAAAAGATATAGGTATCGACCTCATACCATCTAATGACTTTTCATTTTATGATCAGGTTTTGGATATGTCAATGACGGTAGGTGCAATTCCCGAGAGATATACCGATCTAATAGCTGAAAATGATACCTCTTTGGATCTCTATTTTGCTATGGCAAGAGGATATCAAAACGATCAATATGATATTACAGCTATGGAAATGACCAAATGGTTCGATACCAATTATCATTATATTGTTCCTGAGTTTTATAAAAATCAGGAATTTAGATTGTTTTCAACAAAAATAATTGATGAGTTTTATGAAGCAAAACAATTAGGGATACTAACCAAACCAGTATTCATTGGTCCGATATCATATCTGCTATTAGGCAAGGAAAAAGAAAAAGGATTCAAAAAAATAGACTTGTTATCAAAATTATTACCTGTATATATAGAACTTATAGAAAAACTGGTAGTATTGGGAGTAGAATGGATTCAGTTTGATGAACCATTTTTAGCATTAGATCTTACCAAAGAAGAAAAAGCAGTATATAAAGAAGCCTATCTTAAACTGAAAAGCACTTTTCCTGATATCAAAATCATGTTGGCTACTTATTTTGAAGGAGTTACAGATAATGTATCATTAATTGCAAATGATTTGCTGATAGATGCTTTGCACATTGATTTGGTCAGGTGTCCAGAGCAACAAACAACAGTACTCAAACAAATCCCATCAAGAATGTACCTTTCTCTGGGAGTGATTGATGGAAGAAATGTATGGAAAAATGACTATCAAAAATCTTTACAAAGCATTTATGATACCATGAAAACCAGATCAGAAAAAACAATACTGATAGCACCCTCCTGTTCATTATTGCATTCACCATGTGACCTGAACCTCGAAGACAATAATGATGGTTTTTTATCAGAAATAAAAGACTGGATGTCTTTTGCCAGACAAAAGCTGGAAGAAACAGTTACATTAAAACAACTTGTATTTGATAAAGAAGACGATCAGGTGTTAGCCAAACTCGAAGAAAATGTAAAATCTCATACCAGAAGAAAACAATCAAAATACATTCATAATCCAGAGGTGAAAGATAGAGTAGAAGCGATTGATTATAAGGACATTGAAAGAAAGAACGCATTTGAAGTTCGCAAAACAATACAGCAAAAATCATTAAAATTACCTTTGTTTCCTACAACGACTATTGGCTCTTTTCCTCAAACAAAAGCTGTCAGAAGTTATAGATACCAATATAAAAGAGGAGATATCACATTAGAAGAATATACCAGGCATATCAAAAAAGAGATCACACAAGTAATAACAAAGCAAGAAGAAATCGGATTGGATGTATTGGCACATGGTGAGTTTGAACGAAATGATATGGTCGAGTATTTTGGAGAACAGCTAGACGGATTTGCATTCACAAAATTTGGCTGGGTGCAGAGTTATGGTTCCAGATGTGTAAAACCTCCTATTATTTATGGCAGTATCAGCAGGCCAAAAACTATGACTGTAGACTGGACTGTATTTGCACAATCATTAACCTCAAAATTAGTTAAAGGAATGCTTACTGGTCCAGTAACTATATTACAATGGTCTTTTGTAAGAAATGATCAGCCCAGATCTGTAACCTGCAAAGAGATAGCATTGGCAATTAGAGACGAGGTTAAAGATCTGGAAGATAATGGAATTAAAATTATTCAAATAGATGAACCAGCACTGCGCGAAGGACTCCCGCTGAAACGCAAAAACTGGAAAACCTATCTGGAGTGGGGGATACAGGCATTTAAAATATCTTCGGGTGTTGTTGCAGATCAAACACAGATACATACACACATGTGTTACTCAGAGTTTAATGACATTATTGATTATATCGCTCTTATGGATGCAGACGTAATTACTATAGAATGCTCCCGTTCACAAATGGAGTTGCTGGATGCTTTTGCTAATTTTAAATACCCAAATGATATTGGTCCTGGGGTGTATGATATTCATGCTCCTAGAATTCCAAATACAGAAGAGATTACAAAATTAATACATAAAGCACAACAGTATATTCCCGAAAAGCAATTATGGATCAATCCAGATTGTGGATTAAAAACTCGCAAATGGGACGAAACCGAAAAAGCTCTTAAAGCCATGGTAACTGCTGCAAAACAGCTAAGAATTGAAATGTCTCAAACAGTTTGATTTATTTATCGGCAGTTTTATTGAGTAAATTTAAGTTGGAAATAGTATTAACACAAAATGACCTCTTTGGTGTAAACCAGAGGTCATTTTTAAGTTACGGTCAATTTTATATCCTAATACCTCTTATACCTTGTCTCTTTAACCAGATATTAATAATAAAAAACAAGTATTTACAGTATTCTTGTACAATAATTGCGGGATTCCTTTTTTTTTGTGATTTTTTATAAAAAATCTTTAAAAAATGTAAGTTTTGTTATGCGTATGAGACTAGTTTGGCTAACTAACTTTAAATATATTCACATGACAATCTCAAAAACTGTCGATCATGAAGAAAATATTCATGATCAAATCAAGGAGCGCAATTTTGATATTACTCCTTTTAAACAAAAAGCCATTAAAGTATATATTAATGGAGAAGAATGCATTTCATATGAAGGAGAAAAGGTTCTTACCACACTACTTGCATATGGATTTAAAAAAATTTCTAAGAATAATCATAATCAATTAACTAGTGCATATTGCGGGATGGGAATCTGTTTCTGTTGTATGGTTTTCATAAACGGTTCAAAAAAGCGTGCCTGTAAAACAATAGTACAAGAAGGTATGCATATCGATACATTGATGAATAACGAGGATGTTGTAAATGAAAATGATATAACCATTAAAAATATATCTCAATGAAGTCCAAGACATCGCAAGTTACAATAGTAGGGGCAGGACCCGCAGGGTTATCTGCTGCAATACAATTAGCAGAATTTAATATAAAATCAACTATAGTAGATGAAAACCCAGAGATTGGAGGCGCAATATTTAAACAGCCAGATAAGGGTTTAGACAAAAGTTTATTTCGAAATGAGAAAACATATATCAGAGCAAAAAAACTATTTGACGAGTTTTTTACTTATCAATCATATGTTAATCTTCAATTAGGAAGTGAGGTATTAGGAGATTTTTCATTATCCAATGAATTAGCTTTTTTACATAATGATAAAGTTAAGACATTACCTAATAATCCCGTTATAATTTGTACTGGTTGTTATGAAAGAGCTCAACCTTTTCCTGGTTGGACTTTACCAGGCATAATGAGTGTGGGAGGGATACAATTGCAAACAAAATGCGGAAATGTAAAGCCTGGTCATAAAATAGCTCTGGTAGGTACAGGGCCTTTACTTTTGGTAGCAGCCAAACAATTACATCAAGCAGGAATAAAAGTAGTTGGAGTAGTAGAAGCTGGGTTGAAAAAGGACCTTATAAAAAATATGTTTACCCTTTTCTACAATACTAAATTACTTAAAGAAGGCTTTTCATATATAAACTATATGAAAAATAATAAAATACCTATTTTCTATGGGCATGGGGTTGTGAGTGCCAGAGGCAATAACGAATTAGAAGAGTTGGTAATTGCGCCATATACCAAAGAATGGAAACCTATTCAGGAAAAATCATTCTCAATTCAGGTAGATAGTGCTGGTATTGGATATGGTTATGTTCCAAGAATACAACTCACCCAAATGCTTAAATGTGAGCATGAATTTAATGCTAATATAGGAGGATTTTATCCCAAAGTAGATCATTGGCAACGAACCACAATAGAAGGAGTTTATGTTGCAGGTGATAACGGTGGGATTTATGGATCAGAGGTAGCCCTACATCAAGGTAGGATAGCTGCATTAGCATATTTGATTGATAACAAAAAGATAACGGTTGAAAAGGCTAGTAGGTTAATTAAAAAAAATAGAAAAAAAATGAATAACCTAAAAAAGTTTCAAAGCTCATTTGATAATTTTTCAGGACTTAAATCAGGGCTTTTAACACTTCCTGACTCAGATACTATTGTTTGTCGGTGTGAACATGTAAAAATGGAAAGTATAGATGTAGCAATCAATTCCGGTGTGAAAAATATGACAGGATTAAAAATAAGAACTCGGGTAGGGATGGGAGATTGTCAAGGAAAAATGTGTGGTAGTTTTTGTGCTGAATATTTGTCATACAAATTAGGAGATACAAGAGAAAAAATAGGTGCTATGAAACCTAGATTCCCTATGAGTCCTATACCATTTAGCTCAATAACCAATAAAGAATTAGAATATGAAAAATAAACCAGTTGACATAGTTATAATAGGGGGAGGAGTAATAGGAACCAGTATTGCTTACCAACTTAGTAAAGATCCATCTATATCAATAACTCTGATTGATATAAAAAAACCAGGAAACGCTTCTCAAGCATCTGCAGGAGGATTATGGGCAATTGGCGAATCTGTAGGATTAGGATGTGGTGTGATTTTTTTTAAAACACTATCAAAAAGACGACAAGAAAATAATAGAAAACCAACTATTGAGCGACCACATCAATTACCTCCGTTTTTCTTTGATTTTTGTTTAAGAAGCAATGACCTTTTTCCTGATCTGTGGAAAGAATTAAAAGAAATAGGAGGTATAGATTTTAAACTGGAAAAAACAGGTTTAAAATTTATAATGTATGATAATGATGACATAGAATATGCCAGAAATATATATGATTCTATCCCTCATCTTAAAGATCAAATGGAATGGGTAGACAGCAAACAATTAGCAAAAGAAGAACCTTTTATTAATAAAGATGCTATTGGAGCATTAACATTTCTTAAAGATGATCAGGTAAACCCTTATTTATTGATGAATGCATTTAGAGATGCATCCAGAGTACAGGGAGTGAATATGATACAAGGAGAAGTTAATGATATTAAAGTTGTAAACAGAAAAGTAGAAGCTGTTTCTGTTGGTCAGAACCAAATCCCATGTAATATGGTAATTAATGCTGCGGGTGCCTGGGCAACTGATATTGGAAATATGGTAGGGGTTTCTCTACCGATTACCCCAGTGAAAGGACAGGTATTACTTTCTGAAAAGATGCCAAAAATTCTTAAATCTTGTATTAGCACCAGTGATTGTTATATTGCCCAAAAAGATAATGGAGAAATACTTATTGGTAGTACTACAGAAAATAAAGGGTTTGATACTTCTACCAGTTATGAACAATTACGAGGATTGGCAGAAGGAGCAACTAAAGCAATACCCATATTAAAGACCATGAATTGTAAGCGAACCTGGGCAGGTCTAAGACCAGGAACGCCCGATGAAGTACCAATACTAGGCCCAGTAAAAGGATTAACAGGGTATCTTAATGCCTGCGGGCATTTTAGGACAGGTATCTTAACATCGGCAATTACGGCTAGGATGATTAATGATCTGGTGCATGGCACCTCTCCAGAAATAGATATCACTCCATTTCTTATCGATAGATTTAGAGCATGTTTAAACACAATATAAACTGAAAATCAATAGTATGAGGTTCTGAGTAAGCTTCAAATCATGAACATATCGGGATATTCGAATGATTTGAAACAACCTCATGGTTTTCAAAATAATGGTTTTCAGGAAGCAAGGAGTTTAAACATGCTCTTAGTGCTAAGTACATGACAAAAAATTAGGATAAACATTTAAGTAATCGATTATTAGAATATTATTAAATGGTTGTTTTACAGACCTCACAGGTCTTAGATACCTGTGAGGTCTTGATAAACCATAAAATTATTAGGCGTATTACTATTCACAGTTAATTTTTGTCATGTACTAAAATATATTTTAATATATTATGACTTTCATAAAATGGGTATACAACAAATTTCCTTTTTTCATAGAAACACAAAAAGTTAACAATATCTTTCTTTTATGCTTTACACATCCCATTCCCAACCTTCCCTTTGGGAAGTTAAGATGCCAGTATCTTTGAAAAGGGAAATTTGTCGTACATCTGGTTTTTAGAATATAGAGTTTTCTTCTTCTATGTCTGTTGTATTGCTTATATTTCTTGAGGTGCGATAGAGTTCTCGTTTGGTAGGGTAATGATCAAAAAAATTATCTGCGGCTGCATTTATTTTTTGCAATATACGGTATAATTCATTAAACATTCCGTGCCAATGCGAACGATGCTCGTGCCAATGCGGACGATGCTCATGCCAATGCGGACGATGCTCGTGC
>CAKMZM010000008.1:0-21291 GCA_929200365.1 uncultured Flavobacteriaceae bacterium
CGATAAAATTAGTGGGGTTCCTTGAACCCACTTAATTTTGATCGCTAAGTGTTATAAGCTTTTCTATTTTTTGAAAAATTTGTTTCCACCATTAGCATAAACAGGGAAATTTGGAGGTACTACCATAATATTATTATAAGACATATGATGAAAGTTTTTGTAGGGTTTTTCTAGTTTACTTATTAATTCTTCAGCTAGTTCTGGCATTGAGAAGAAAACAAATTCACCAATACCTAAGATAAGCCACCTTTCTGTATCATTACCATCACTAGGGTTTGGGAGTGATTCTGATTTCGACATCTTGTGAAATGAACTAAATCTTTCAATATCCCATTCGTAGAAAGTCAGTAATTCGGAAAAATCATAATTTAAATAAGGAGAAATAATTTCTTCCCAGTGTTCTAATTCCTTTTCATGTTCAATGACTTCACTTAAAAAATACGCTACGGCACTTGTTGGATTTTCGATTACAAGAGCTGGGTGTTCTCCACTTCCACCACCAAACAGTAATTGACTACTGTTACAATTAAAGTCTCCATCAATTTTCTCTAATGGATGATAAACTGGAAGGTATCCAAGTAGTCCTACTAATTCATGTTTGAAAGAATCTATGTGGCTCATTTTATTGCTTATAACAATTGGATATGTGTACTGGTACACATATATCCATTATATTTTTCACAAATCTAGGGGATTTCTAATTGATTTAAAATTATTTAGGGCAACTTGTGTATAAATTTCTGTTGTTTTTGTACTACTATGCCCTAATAAAGTTTGAATATATCTAATATCTGTGCCATCTTCTAAAAGATGAGTTGCAAAAGAGTGCCTTAACATTTGTGGGGTTATTTTTCGTAAGATACCAGACTTGGCACTAGCCCTTCTAACAATTTTTGCCACACTTTCTGCCGAATATCTACCACCTAACGCTCCTTCAAATAGATACTCTTTAGGTTTCCATTGCTTATAATAGGTTCTTAAGTCTTTAAGTATAGTTTGAGATAGCAACGAATATCGATCTTTATTATTCTTTGCATTTCGAATAAAAATCAACATTCGTTTACTGTCAATATCAGTTAACTGTAGGTTTAATAGTTCACTTCGCCGTAAACCCGCTGAATACAATAAACCTATAATACAACGATGTTTTATATTATTAGTATGTTCCAGCATAGTGATAATTTCTTCTTTTGATATTACTTTAGGGAGTTGTTGCTGTTTTCTAGGCCTTTCAATACTATAAAATCGGTTAGGCATTCCCATCACTACTTCATAATAGAATTTAATACTATTGATAGCTTGATTGAGATAACTATTGGACTTGTTTTGACTAATGAGATGCTGTAAATAGCTTCGGATTTCCTCTTCTGACAAGGTCACAATATCCTTATCACAATAGTGATTAATAAATTTTTCAAAGTGTATGATATAGGTTTTACAGGTATTTAAGGCATATCGTTTGAGTTCTAATTTTCTCAGGTAATCTTCAGGAACATACTTGTAAGAAGTTGTTTTACTTCGGTTTCGATACCAGTTAATATCCACAGGTTGATTGTCTCGTATTGGCTTTTCTTTAAAAAAAGAATTACCGTTTATCCACGCTACTCCTCTAAATTTTTCAAAAACTTCGGTGAGATTTTCTTTAGTGTTGATAATATATACCATTGAAAACTCTTTGCTCCATTTAGGGTTAGAAAATTCCTTTATCAGTGCTTGTATTACCTTGTCAGGGTAAAATTGTATCCCGATCATCTTTTGATCACCTATCAACAAATGTTTTAAGGTGATATGTTTATTGAGTGTCATGATACAAATATGTGGTATTTATAAATCATAGTAGTATTTTAGTCGAATACTATTCGAATAAGATTCGGTTATTATTCAGTTAAATAGAAAATAATGAATACTTGCCCTCATTGCGAAGCAGAAATTATAGGAAGATCGGATAAGAAATATTGCTCTATTCATTGTAAATCTGCGCATCAATATCAAAAACGTAAATCAGAAGAAGCTTTATATTACGCTATCGATAAAAAATTGAAGACCAATCGTAAGCTCTTAAAAGCCTATAACAAATCAGGGATGTCCACTATACGTAAAGAAAAATTGATTTCTGAAGGATTTGATCCTTCTTATTTTACACATTATTGGAAGAACAAAAAAGGACAGGTATATTTGTTTTGTTATGAATATGGGTATCTTGATCTTAAGGAAAACCAGAAAGAAAAGTACCTCTTGATAACCTGGCAGGATTATATGAATAGCTAAGTTATTTAACTATTACTCCCCCTGGAAAGGATTCAAACTCCGCAAAGAAGTTAAAATCAGACGTATAAAACAAGTAGCATTCAGATTCATACAATACCTTAAAATGTGTTGAACCTAAAAACACAATTACAAAAATCTGTATATCAATAATTTACATAAAAAAAAGGACAAGTAAAAGAATACTTGTCCTGTCTTGTGACCGCGGAGGGATTCAAACCCCCAACCCTCAGAGCCGAAATCTGATGCGCTATTCAGTTGCGCCACGCGGCCAGTTTACTATTTATGATAATTTACTTTTAACTATTGTAGAAATCGTTTTCCCATCTGCTTTTCCTGTTAACGCAGCATTTGCCATCCCCATTACTTTACCCATGTCTTTCATTCCTTCGGCACCGGTCTTTGTAATAATATCTACTACTACTTTTTCGATCTCTGCTTCACTCAATTGTTCTGGTAAAAATTGCTCAATTACTTTTGCTTGTGCCAGTTCTGGCTCTGCCAAATCGTTACGCCCTTGTTCTGTAAAAATTGCAGCACTATCTTTACGTTGTTTTACCTGTTTTTGCAATAGTTTTAATTCCTGATCTTCGGTCAGTTCTTCTTTTGCTCCACTCTCTGTCTGAGTTAATAGAATAGCTGATTTTACAGCACGTAATGAAGTAAGCGCATTACTATCCTTAGCTTTCATTGCCTCTTTCATGGCAGTCATTACTTTTTGCTCTAAACTCATGATTTGGTCGTTTTTTGTCTTTTGGATTGCGAAGATAAAAAATAAACCGATACTCTAAGAGTAGATTATCGGTTTAGTTATAAGTATTATGCTTATTTTTTTAGATTCTGGCTAGTGTGTACTAAGATATAGACTAGGTTCCAGAATTACATATTTATACTTTACCAATATTAGTATTCTAAATTATTATGCAATTAGTCTACATTATCATGTAAAAAAGAATTGTTTTTTCGCAATTGTATATCATCATTACTATCGGTTCCTAAAGAAGTTCTTGATAGTCCAGAATCATCTGGTTTGGTATCTACATCAATCCCTGCTCTTTTATAAGCTGGTTCTTTTTCTATATCATCAATTTTAGTAGCGCTATTTCTAAACTTATAATTAAATTCTTTCATCTTAGCTCTTCGTTCTGCTGCTCTGGCTTTTAAGGTTTCAGAAATAGGTTGATTAACTGGATCTACATCTTCTGTTTTTTCTGTTTCTGGATCTGAATCTACAATTTTCTTTTCTAAAATGATCTCTTTATCTTCTTCTTCCATAACTTCTGCTGGTTGTGCTTCAGTTAATCGTTTTTCTTCTTCCATATAGTCCTCTAAGCTATACTTACGTACTCCCTCAGGTGTAGTTTCTCCAACAGGAACTACTTCTATTGCATCATTAACTTCTAAATCGAGAATATCATCACTTAGGTCAAAAACAATAGGTTCTTCTTCTATTTTCTGCTCATTGATAGAAGCAGTTGGCGTTTGTGTAGATTCTTCTTCGTTTCCTCCTACAGGCATATCAAAAGCTAATGCAAATTGATCTTCTTTTTCAGCATTTACTTCTTTTTCGTCATTCACTTCGATTTGTTTGATAATATCTTGTGCATTAATAATCACAAAATCATCATTATCTGAAGAAAACGAATCTACTACTTCATATGAAACATCTATATTCTTTAATAGCTGTGTTGTAGGTATCAGTAAGGCATCCTCATCTACGTCTTCATCTTCAATTAATTCGTGCTTTATAATTGACGGTTCTTCTACCTCTTTTTTCTTTGGTAAAGGAGAACGCATAGGAGTAACATTACCAGTAGACTTAGGAGATAAGTCTTGTATTACTGAACGTTGTTCGTCCTCTAAAGTATGAATTATTTTCTTAGTTTCGGTATTAACAATTTCATCTTGTTGCTCTACATCAAATCCAGTAGCAATAACAGTTACAGAGATTGCTTCTTCTAGAGATTCGTCTTCACCAACTCCCATAATGATATTTGCACCATGACCGGCTTCTTGCTGTATATGATCATTAATTTCACCAATCTCATCGATGGTAATCTCTTCTTTCCCGGATACAATTAACAGGAGTACATTTTTAGCGCCTGTAATTTTATTATCATTAAGCAAAGGAGAATCTAATGCTTTAACAATAGCATCATGAGCACGTTTATTACCTGAGGCACTAGCAGACCCCATAATAGCTGTACCACTATTACTTAATACTGTTTTTGCATCACGTAAATCTATATTTTGTGTGTAGTGATGTGTAATAACTTCTGCTATACCTCTTGAAGCTGTGGCAAGAACTTCATCTGCTTTAGAGAAACCAGCTTTAAATCCTAAATTACCATAAACTTCTCGTAATTTATTATTATTGATAACAATCAGAGAGTCAACATGAGCACGAAGTCGTTCTACTCCTAATTGAGCTTGCTCATTACGCATCCGACCTTCAAACTGGAAGGGAATTGTAACGATACCTACAGTCAGGATATCGAGTTCTTTTGCCATTTTGGCAATAATAGGAGCAGCTCCTGTACCTGTTCCTCCACCCATACCTGCTGTGATAAAGATCATTTTGGTATTGGTATCCAACATTGTTTTTATCTCTTCGTAGCTTTCTACTGCAGATTGTTCTCCTACTTCTGGATTTGCACCAGCTCCTAATCCTTCGGTTAATGAAACTCCTAATTGTATTTTATTAGGTATTGAACTGTTTTCTAATGCCTGAGCATCTGTATTACAGATTACAAAATCAACACCTTTAATTCCTTGCAAAAACATGTGATTAATGGCATTGCTACCTCCTCCTCCTACTCCAATAACTTTAATTACATTGGATTGATTTTTTGGCAAATCAAACGAAATGTTTTCGAACTCCTCACTTTTACTCATAATTGCTAATTTTCTGTTTCTCCTACTGTATTTTTATATATTTTGACTGTTCAAAAAATGAACATTACTTAGTCTTCTCACTATTCTGCATTGTCTAAGAATTCCTTAAATTTCTCTGTCCACTTCTCTAGAATATTTTTCCTTGGTTTTAGATCGACTCTTGGATCTTCTTCTTCAATATGGATATCACTATCTATAGCTGCTGTTTCAGGTTGTCGTTTTGACTGAGTGCTGGCAACAGCTTCTTTTTTACTTATTTTCTTTTGTTTCTTAACATGTACTAATCCATCCATTACTAATCCTACAGCAGTAGCATACATAGGGCTTGTAGTTTCAGAATCACTATTTCCTGCCAAGTGCTCATTAGGATATCCTATTCGTGTATCCATACCTGTAATATACTCTACAAGTTGCTTAAGGTGTTTAAGCTGTGACCCTCCTCCTGTTAATACAATTCCTGCAATTAACTTCTTCTTTGGGGATTCATGTCCATAATTTTTAATTTCTAAAAAGACCTGTTCTATAATTTCGACCACTCGTGCATGGATAATTTTAGAGAGGTTTTTTAAAGTAATTTCTTTAGGTTCTCTTCCTCTTAGTCCAGGAATTGAAACAATCTCGTTATCTTTATTTTCGCCAGGCCATGCAGATCCAAATTTTATTTTTAGTAATTCTGCTTGTTTTTCGATGATTGAGCATCCTTCTTTAATGTCTTCTGTGATCACATTACCTCCAAAAGGAATTACTGCTGTATGACGAATAATTCCGTCTTTAAAAATGGCTAAATCTGTGGTACCTCCTCCTATATCAATTAATGCAACGCCTGCTTCTTTTTCTTCCTGGCTTAGTACTGCATTGGCCGATGCTAATGGTTCTAAGGTTACATCAGATAATTCTAATCCTGCGCTTTTTACACATCGACCTATATTGCGAATAGAGGTCACTTGCCCAACGACTACATGAAAATTAGCTTCCAGTCTTCCTCCGTACATTCCCACTGGTTCTTTTATTTCGGCTTGACCATCTACTTTATATTCCTGAGGTAGTACATGTAAAATTTCCTCACCAGGTAACATCACTAGTTTATGTACCTGATTGCATAATTTTTCAATATCATCTTCATCTATTACTGCATCTGCATTTGGTCTGGTGATATAATCACTATGTTGTAAACTACGAATGTGTTGACCTGCAATCCCAACCGTTACTTCAGTAATTTTTAACTCTGAAACACTTTCTGCTTCCTGAATTGCTTGTTGTATTGATTGAATTGTTTGCGTTATGTTATTGACTACACCACGATGTACACCCAAACTTTTGGATTTTCCTATTCCCAATACCTCCATCTTTCCGTACTCATTATATTTCCCTACCATAGCAACAATCTTAGTTGTCCCTATGTCTAGTCCTACCGCTATTTCATTTACTTCTCGTTCCATATTGGTATTATTTTATTGTACACACCACTTGATTACTAAATTGCAAACTGACTTTTTTATATTTTTCGAGGCTTTTATCTCTTAATGCTTTTTGATAAAATGCCTTAAAGTTTCTAATCTTATCATCTAAATTTTCTATTTTGCCAAACACTAATTTAAATGAGTACACTCGTAATTCTAACTGATAATTTCCTTCGACATTAAGGTAAACCCCTACGACATGTTTTTTAAAAAATTCATCTTCCTGAATTTTTTTTAATAATGGAAAAACTTCAATAACTTCTCGCTCTGATACATTATGTACTATTGGCACATGAGCCGAATAACTATCAGACAAAGGCATTGAGTTTCCTGTAACATCAACATAAAAAGGAGTAACCGCATTAACCCTAGCAATTGGGGTGCGTTGCTTGATTCTTGCCCTAAGCTCTCCGTTTACAGTAAGATACACATCAGAATACTCAATCATTTTATGTGCGTCGAGTTTTTGCTCTACAGTATTCAAAACTAAAATTTCTTTCCCCACGTTTGTAACTCTATCCTGATTTTGTATTAACAATTTATTAACCGTTACTTCATTTACATAAGGATTTTGTTCTTCAATAAACTCTATAAGCACTTCATTAATCTTTCGTTGCTCATTACGCTTACTGGCAAAAGCAAAAAGAACAGCCATCAAGATGAGTAGACCACTAAATTTTAAATATGTCAAAATCCTTCTTTTCATACTAACAAAGCTTCCTTTATATGATATACTTCTTCTCCAATATCTCCTGCTCCAATAGTTAACACTACCTCTGCATTACTACCTACTATTTCTTCAATTAAATTATCTTTTTGTATCAGTTTTTTATCTTTTGTCTCTATCATATTTAATAACCAATTCGAGGTTATGCCAGTTATCGGTAATTCTCTTGCTGGATAGATATCCAAAAGCAGTAATTCATCAAACTGACTAAGGCTTTTTGCAAAATCAGAAGCAAAATCTCTGGTTCTACTATATAAATGTGGCTGAAAAACAGCTAATATCTTTTTTCCGGGATGCATCTCTCTTACTGCCTGATGCAACGCATTAATCTCTGTGGGGTGATGTGCATAATCATCTACATATACCAGATTATCTGTTTTAATCTGATAGCTAAACCTTCTTTGTACACCTTTAAAAGAAAATAAAGCCTTTGCCAAAGACCCGGTCGGGGAGCCGTAAAGCATCGCTATAGCAAAGGCTGTAATAGCATTTAACAAGTTGTGTTTACCTGGCAGGTTTAAATGCAAACCTTTAATACATTTATATGGTGTTTTTAAATCAAAAACATAGGTTCCATTATCTATTTTTATATTTTGAGCGCAATAATCTGAATTGTCGTCGATTCCAAAAGTGATCCCAGAAAGAGGCAGCCCATTACGTACCAAAAGATGATCTTTTGCTTTTGAAGAAAATTCAATAAAAGATTCTTCTAATGCATTAGATTTGCCATAAATATCGAGATGATCTGCATCCATCGAAGTAATTCCTGCTATATCTGGATATAATTGTAAAAACGATCTGTCAAATTCGTCTGCCTCTACCACCACTACTTCATTTCCTTCTAATATAAGATTAGAGTTATAGTTTTCACTTATCCCTCCTAAAAAAGCAGTCACTTTTGCTCCGCTTTCTTTAAGTAAATGGGCAAGAATAGCTGTTGTTGTAGTCTTTCCGTGTGTTCCCGCCACTGCAAGGGTATATGTATCTTTTGTAATAATCCCTAAAACTTCTGCTCTCTTCTTAATCAAAAATCCATTGTTCTGTACATACAGATATTCTTTATGATCTTTTGGAATAGCAGGAGTATATACGATTAGTGTATTTTCAATATTTAAAAATACCTTAGGAATATGATCAACACTATCTTCAAAATGAATAGGAATTTCTAATGCTATGAGATCAGAAGTTATTTGACTAGGTGTTTTATCATATCCTGCCACATTTTTACCTAGGAATTTAAAATATCGGGCAAGAGCACTCATACCGATACCGCCAATACCGATAAAGTATATATTTTGTATGTTCTCTAAGCCTTTGTTCATTATATCCTTCTAATTTCTTATTGCTTTATTTTCGATTAGTTTTTCAATTTCATCTACTATATCTGAAGTAGCATTGGGTAATGCTATTTTTTTTATTCTTTCAGAAAGCTTGGTTTGTATATCTTCTGAATCTAATACTTCTGAGATCGTATGCTGAAACTTGTTATCTAATTCACTTTCCTTTAACATTATGGCTCCACCTTCATCTACAATTGCCTTAGCATTTTTGGTTTGATGATCTTCGGCTACATTTGGCGAAGGGATAAACAATGTTGGTTTACCAACAATACATAGTTCTGAAACCGAACTTGCTCCTGCTCTTGATATAATAATATCTGCAGCTGCGTATGCCAAATCCATAGTGTCTAAAAACTCATGTACTTGCACATCCTTTTGATCTGTATATCCCTTATAATCTGAATAATATAGTTTACCACACTGCCAGAGTAACTGCACTTCTTTTTTTGCAAAAAAATCAAGTTCTTTTTCGATTAATTGATTAATTCTTCTTGCTCCTAAACTTCCTCCAATAATCAAAACTGTTTTCTTTTCTGGATCAAGGGTATATCTTGTAATTGCCTGATTTCTTTTTTCTTCGGTTTTTAATAGATCTTGACGAACAGGGTTTCCTGTTTTTATGATTTTATCTTTCGGAAAAAACTTTTCCATATTATCATAAGCAACACAAATCTTATGTGCTCCTTTTGATAACCATTTGTTGGTAATTCCTGGAAACGAATTTTGTTCTTGAATCACTGTTGGAATCTTTCTTGAATTTGCCATTTTTAATAATGGTCCACTTGCAAATCCCCCTGTTCCTATAACTATATCTGGGTTAAATTTTTTTATAATTTTTCTGGATTTCCACAGGCTACTTAGTAGTTTTATGGGAAATAACAAATTGCTTAACGTTAATTTTCTCTGAATACCACTAATCCACAATCCTACAATTTCATATCCAGCTTGTGGTACTTTTTGCATTTCCATACGATCCTTTGCTCCTACAAACAAAATAGAAGTATCTGAATATCTATTGCTTATTTCATTAGCAATAGCTATTGCAGGGTAGATATGTCCTCCTGTGCCTCCTCCTGATACTATGATTCTTAGCTTTTTGCTCATAAAACTTCACTCAAAACCTCTAAAGGATTTTCTTCTTTTTCTTTTATTTGTTCTTCTTCTATACTAATTTCTCTTTTACTACTTACACTTAATACGATACCAATTGCGAGACAGGTCATCCAGATTGATGTTCCACCGCTACTAATAAGTGGAAGTGTTTGTCCTGTTATTGGAAATAACTCTACAGCAACCGCCATATTTATAAATGCCTGAAAAACAATAGGCAATCCAACACCCATAACTAACAACTTACCAAAAACATCTACACTTTTATGGGCTACAATCACCAATCTTAGCAATAATAATATGTATAATAACATTAGAAAAACTCCTCCTACAAAGCCCCATTCTTCAATAATAATTGCATAAATAAAATCTGATGATGATTGTGGTAAAAAGTTTCTTTGTACACTTTTACCAGGACCTGTACCAACAACTCCTCCTCTGGCGATTGCAATTTTTGCGCGTTCTATCTGATAATCTTCTTGTGTATCTTTATTATCTGTAAAATTTTCTATTCTACTTACCCATGTATCTACCCTATTTGGAAAAACTCCTGGAAATGCCTTTGCGAACAAAATGAAAAAAGTAAGTATCAAAAGTCCAGAGCCTAAGATTACCAAAATATATTTTAGTGGATACCCCCCCAGAAATACCAAAACAATAACCATTGAAAATATGATCGCAGCAGTAGAAAAATTAGCGGGTAAAATTAACATTAGCACCAAAAATACAGGTAGCCACAATGGCAATAATGTTTCTTTAAAGACAACTTCTTTATCTT
Organism: uncultured Flavobacteriaceae bacterium; assembly: GCA_929200365.1. Taxonomy (GTDB): domain Bacteria; phylum Bacteroidota; class Bacteroidia; order Flavobacteriales; family Flavobacteriaceae; genus Aquimarina. The sequence goes on from CAKMZM010000008.1 coordinate 10,576, forward strand.
TAATTTTTGAAAGGTATCTGGCTACATAAGCCATTAAAACTACAGCTGCCAGAGTAGACGGCTGAAAACCTACACCAACAAACGGTAAACGAATCCATCTACTTGCGTTTGTCCCTCCGCCTGTTGTATTCTGCGCCAATGTGATTAATAATAGTACAATCACCATCGGTATCATAATAATAGAAAGTCCCTTAAAATAATGATGTGGTATTTTATGTACACCATACATTATTAAAAATCCTAAAACCAAGTGTGCAAAATGTTTAATCAAAAAACTAAAAGTGTCTCCATCACCTCCATACAAGTATGCCAAATTACTACTAGCACTATATACAGGTAGAAACGAAAATAATGCCAACAAAGCCGCTACCGCCCAGATTGCCTTATCTCCTTTTATATTTGCTAATACTTTAGTCATTTTTAGATGTTCTTTACTTTTACTTATCCATTACCTAATGTATTCTTTGGTATTACTCTTGCTTTTTTCTATGTAATTACAATTCTCTTACTGCTTCTTTAAATTGCCTTCCTCTTTCTTCGTAGTTTTTAAATAAATCAAAACTTGCACATGCTGGAGATAACAGTACATTTTCATTTCTCTCAGCTATTTTATACGCCATATTTACAGCCTCTTTCATCGATTGTGTTTCTATAATATTATCAACACAATTTCCAAATGCATTAATAATCCTGGAGTTGTCTACTCCTACACAAATAATTGCTTTTACTTTTTCATTAACCAGTGCATACAATTCTGTATAGTCATTTCCTTTATCTACCCCACCAACAATCCAAACAGTTGTCGATTTCATAGCATCTAGAGCATAAAATGTAGCATTTACATTTGTCGCTTTAGAATCATTAATGTATTGTACATTATTAATCTTTAGTACATTTTCTAATCTATGTTCTACCCCATGAAAATTTTCTAGGCACTCTCTAATCGTTGTCTTTCTAATTTTCAACAATTGTGATACCGTGGCAGCAGCCATAGCGTTTTTTACATTGTGATTTCCTTCTAATGCTAAATTTGTTGTCGGCATGATTACTTTATTGTTATCTATTATTATTGTTATATTTTCTCCTTCTAAATATGCTCCGTTTTCTACCTTTTTGGTCAATGAAAAAGGCAGTAATCTTGAACGAATGGGATGTTGTTCTAAATATTCTGTTATTACTATATCATCTGCATCATAGATAAAATAATCATCTTCATTTTGATTCATTACAATTCTAAACTTTGATGCTATATAGTTCTCAAATTGATATTCATATCGATCCAGATGGTCTGGAGTAATATTTGTAAGAACAGCTATATGAGGAGCAAATTTCTCTATTCCATCTAACTGAAAACTACTTAGCTCAAGTACATAAAAAGGCGCGTCATTTTCTGCTACTTGTTTTGCAAAACTATCTCCTATATTGCCTGCCATATTTACTTTTAAACCACCATGCTGAAGCACATAGTGTGTAAGCATTGTCGTTGTAGTTTTTCCATTACTTCCAGTAATACCCACAATCTGAGCGGTTGTATATTTGGCAGCAAATTCTATCTCAGAGACTACAGGAATTCCTTTTTTATGTAGCTTCTCTATTAGCGCAACTTTATTAGGGATTCCAGGGCTTTTCATAACGATATCTGCATTCAGAATTTTAACTTCTGTATGCTGTTGTTCTTCCCATTCAATTTCAAAATTTCTAAGAACTTCTTTATATTGATCTGTAATTGTTCCTTTATCAGAAACAAAAACATCGAATCCTTCTTTTTTACCCAAAATGGCAGTTCCTACTCCACTCTCTCCTGCTCCCAGCACCACCAACCTTTTCATACTATCTAACTTTTAATGTAATCACAGCTATAATCGCCAGAAAAATGCCGACAATCCAGAATCTGGTAACAATCTTACTTTCATGAATTCCTTTTTTCTGATAATGATGATGCAAAGGAGACATCAAAAATATTCTTCTTCCTTCTCCATGTCTTTTTTTGGTATATTTAAACCAACTCACCTGTAACATTACAGAGAGTGTTTCTATAAAAAAGATGCCACATAAAACTGGGATCAAAAATTCTTTACGTATTGCAATTGCGATCACTGCTATTATTCCTCCTATAGTAAGACTACCCGTATCCCCCATAAATACCTGAGCTGGATATGTATTATACCATAAAAATCCTACTAGTGCTCCTGCAAACGCAGCGATATAAATGGTTATTTCTCCAGAATTTGGGATATACATCACATTGAGGTAGTCTGAAAAAATAATATTACCCGACACCCATGCAAATAGCGCTAATGTTAATACCATTATTGCAGATGATCCTGCTGCAAGACCATCAATTCCATCGGTTAGATTTGCTCCATTTGATACTGCTGTAACAATAAAAATGACAATAGGTATAAAAATTAACCAAGCATATTTTTCCATTTCAGGATTAATCCAGGTAATCAGATCTGAATAGTCAAACTCATTGTTCTTAAAAAAAGGTATCGTAGTCTTTGTAGATTTTATTGCTGGATTAAAATCTGATGTATCTTCTCCTATGTTTACAATTTGCTCTGTTTTTGATTTTACTTTTTCTTCTTTGATAGTTATATCATTATGAAAATACATTGTGCATCCCACAATAAGCCCAAGTCCAACTTGCCCTATTATCTTAAATTTTCCTGCCAGTCCTTCTTTATCTTTTCTTTTTATTTTTAAATAATCATCAGTAAAACCAATAACTCCCATCCACAATGTAGTAATGATCAATAAGATTACATATATATTATCAAGTCTAGCCAACAACAATACAGGTACTAGAGTCGCTAAAATAATAATGATTCCTCCCATGGTTGGTGTACCAGCTTTCTCAGCCTGACCATCGAGGCCTAACTCACGAATGCTTTCTCCCATCTGTTTCTTTCTAAGAAAACTTATGATTCGTTTACCATAAATTGTAGAGATCAATAGCGATATAATAATTGCCATTGCTGCTCTAAAAGTGATAAACTGAAACAACGTTGCCCCAGGGAACTGGTACTCGTTTTCCAAATATTCGAATAGATAGTATAACATAGGTTACTACCTTCTACTCCTTTTTAAGAGTATAAAGGGTTTATTTATTTAATTTTTTCAATTCTTGTTTTACAATTTCAAAATCATTAAAATCGGTTCGTTCTCCATTAATTTCCTGATAGGTTTCATGTCCTTTTCCTGCAATAAGTATGATGTCATCTTTATTAGCTAATTGACATGCTGTTTTAATTGCTTGTTTTCTATCTGTAATCGACAGTGTTTTTTTATAATCTTGTGGTTCTACCCCTTTCTCAATATCTTCTATAATCTGATCTGGATTTTCTGTTCTGGGATTATCACTCGTAAAAATTATTTTATTACTAAGCTTTGCTGCAATGTTTCCCATCACTGGGCGTTTCGTTTTATCTCTATCTCCGCCACATCCCACAACTGTAATCAATGTTTCATTATTTGTTCGAATATCATTAATGGTCTCTATTACATTTTTTAATGCATCTGGTGTATGTGCATAATCTACTATTGCTGTAATTTTTTCATCAGAGATCAGATATTGAAATCTACCGCTTACACTTTGTAAATCACTTAGTAATTGAAGAGTTTCTAAGGTTTCGAGTCCTAATAATTCGGCTGTACCAAAAATTGCCAATAGATTGTATGCATTAAAGCTGCCTATTAATTTTACCCAAACTTCATGGTCATTCAACTTTAACAATAGCCCTTCTAGGCTGCTTTCTAGAATTTGACCTCTATAATCTGCATACGATTTTAAAGCATAGGTATGTTGTTTTGCTTTAGTATTTTGGATCATAAAACCTCCGTTTTTATCATCCTTATTAACCAACGCAAAAGCCTTTGCTGATAGTTCATCAAAAAATGATTTCTTCACATCACGATATGCTGCGAATGTGTTATGATAATCTAAATGGTCATGAGACAGATTCGTAAAGATTCCTCCTGCAAACTCTAATCCTTCTGTTCGCTTTTGATGTATCCCATGAGAACTAACTTCCATAAAACAGTATTCTACTCCTGCAATATTCATTTCTTTGAGGTAGTAGTTAATAGTTAAAGAATCTGGAGTAGTATGTGTCGTATCATAAATTTTTGTATCTACTCCAATTTTTACTGTAGACAACAATCCTACTTTAAACCCTGCTTTCTTAAAGAGTTGATATAATAAAGTTGCTATCGTTGTTTTGCCATTGGTACCAGTTACTCCAACCAGTTTCAGATTCTCAGAAGGAGAGTCATAATAATTAGAAGCCATAATCGCCAACGCAGATTGTGTATCTTTGACCCCTACATAGGTTACACCACTAACTGCAATATTTGGTATCTTTTCGCAGATTACAACCAAAGCTCCCCGATCAATGGCTTTTTCTATAAAATCGTGACCATCTGAAACAGAACCTCTAATAGCTACAAATACATCATCTTGCTCGACTTTTCTTGAGTCAAATTCAATCTTATTAATGCTCATTGTTGTATCACCAACTACGGCATTAATCCCTACCTTATATAGAATGTCTTTTAACTCTATCACGATAATTCTAATCTCACTGTTTGGTTTATCTTTACTTTGGTTCCTGGTTCTATGGATTGTTTTTTTACTTTTCCAAATCCTTTTAATTCGACTTTCAGTCCCATATTTTCTAAAAGAGAAATCACATCCATTGCTGGCATACCAGTTACATTAGGCATTATGGTCTTGTATTTTTGAGCATTCTGATAATATTTTTCATAGCTATTAGCAACCGAATTACTTTCTGTAACGGCATAAGACACCTCATCAATTACTGGTATATCATTATATATTTTTGTAGCAATGGTTTTAAATACTGGAGCAGCAACCTCATTGCCATAATATCCTTTTTTCTTATTTGGTTTATGAATTACTACAATACAAGAATATATAGGTTTATTTGAAGGAAAATAACCTGCAAAAGACGAAATATATTCTCGTTCTTTATCTTTCCCATAGTTTCCCCAACATGTACCTGTCTTGCCTGAAATACCAAAATTATCTGTATGAATATTATCTGCTGTTCCTCTCTTAACCACATTCTTCATCATCTCCTGAACAATCTTTGCTGTTTCTTTAGAACATATTGTTGGATTAAGAATCTCTTTATCAAAACTCTCTCTGGTTTTATCCCAGGTTTTCACTTCTTTAATAAATCTGGGTTTTACCATTTCACCATCATTAGCGATTGCATTATAAAAAACTAATGTTTGCAATGGTGTAATTGCAACACCGTAACCATGTGCCATCCATGGCAGTGTAGTACCGTACCAATCTTTGTCTCCTGGATACGGGATTTTGGGCTTCCCTTCTCCTTTAATTGCTAATCCTAGTGTTTTTCCAAGCCCCATATTGATTAGCCGATCTACAAACTTTCTGGGATTGTCTTTATAGTTTTCATTAATCATCTTAGCAAAAGCAGTATTGGATGATAGTTCAAATGCTTTTGCTGCAGATATTTCTCCGTAACCTCCCCATTTAGAATCTTTTACAATTCTATCATAAAATTTTACACGACCATTTTCCGTATCTATTACATAGCTCGAATCAATAACTCTATCCTCTAAAGCTGCTACCATTGTCATCAATTTAAATGTAGATCCTGGCTCATGAGATTCTCCAACCGCATAATTTAATTTCTCATAATACTTCCCTGCATTAGTACGTCCCAGATTAGAGATCGCTTTTATCTCTCCGGTTTTAGTTTCCATTACCACTACAGTACCGTGCTCTGCTTCAAATATTTCAAGTTGAGCTAGTAATGCATGATGTGCTATATCTTGTATATTTACATCAATAGTAGAAACAACATCATACCCATCTTGTGGTTCTACTTCATTAGCATCTCCTATAGGTTTCCATTGGTTTTTTGCTATTTTTTGTTTTTTTCGTTTTCCTTCTTTTCCTCTTAAAAATGGTCCATAAGCCCCTTCTAAGCCTACTCTGGTATAATAGCCTTGCTCATCTCTTCTTTCGTACCCTACAGTACGTTCAGCTATTTTGCCTATAGGATGTTCTCTTACTGTGCGTTGTTCTACTATTAACCCTCCTCGATTAGCTCCAAATTCGAATAAAGGAAATTTTTTAACTCTCATATACTGAGAGTATCCTAAATTTCTTCGTAGCAATAAGTATCTGTTTTTATTTGCTCTTGCTGTTCTTATACTTTTGTCATAGTATGAAACTGGTTTTCCGAATTCTTTGGATAATGCTATACAAAGTGGTTTAATATGTGCTCTAAAGTCTTTATCATTTACTGCCAGTGCATCAAATCGTATATCATACTTAGGAACTGATGTTGCTAAAAGATTTCCTTTGCTATCATATAGATTACCTCGGTTTGCAGGTATATCAAATGTTTTGAAAACTCGTTCCTGAGCTTTCTTGCGATACATATCTCCTTCTACAAATTGTATATTCACTAATTTAGCCAATACTGCTATTGCAAAGATGAACATGCATGCTGCTATGAAATACAATCGGTTTAATATGTTTTTTTCTTTTATCGCCAACAGTTTAGTTTTTTACTATTATTTTTCTTGGAGGTCTTTCAGGGCGTTTCAATCCTTTTTGTGTCATTTTTCTTATTATTGATGACTCCATCTTCAATCTCATCAATTCGGTTTTTCCATCTACAAAATGTGTTCTTAATTCCCTGACTTCATTATTCAATCTAGCAATCTCATGCACCTTACTCTCTGCATTATGTGAGCTTGCAATCATTATTATTGCCAAAAAAGAAAGAAACAATAACATTCTCCAATTTTTCATTGCATCATCTGCAATAAGAAACTTACCTTTTAATATGTCATAAATTGTTTGTTTCAAATTCTTTTGGCTATTCTTAGTTTAGCACTTCGTGCTCTATTATTTTCTTTAACTTCTTCGTCATCTGGAACTATCAATCCACCTATTTTTTTAAAAGGTACCGATACGTTACCATATACATCTTTTTCTGGTTCTCCTTCAAACATCCCACTACGTATAAATCTCTTTACCAACCTATCTTCTAAAGAGTGATAAGAGATAAGGCTAATTCTTCCTTCGACATCTAAAAGCTTTGTTGTTTGTACCAAAAACTCTTTAAGAGCTTCAATCTCCTGATTTACTTCAATTCTAATCGCCTGATATATCTGTGCTAGTATTTTATACTCTTTATGTTTTGGTAAAAATGGTTTTAACACTTCTTTTAATTCTACACTAGTCTTTATATTTCCTTCTTTTCTAGCTCCAACTATTGCTCTTGCTAGCTTAGGAGCATTTCGCAATTCTCCATATTGCAAAAACATTATTCTTAGATCAGACTCATTATATTCATTGATTACATGATATGCTGATATTTCTTCATTTTGATTCATTCTCATATCCAGATCTGCTTCAAACCTAGTAGAAAAGCCTCTATCTGCTACATCAAATTGATGTGAAGAAACCCCAAAATCTCCCAAGATCCCATCTACTTTTCTAACCCCATGGAATCGTAAAAATCGTTTAATAAACCTGAAATTTTCATTTATCAAGGTAAATCGATCATCATCAATCACATTACCCAAAGCATCCTGATCCTGATCAAAAGCAAATAGTTTCCCTTCTGATCCCAATCGTCTGAGAATTTCATTAGAATGCCCTCCTCCTCCAAATGTCACATCGACATAGATTCCATCTGGCTTTACTGCCAATCCATCTACCGTTTCTTTTAGTAAAACTGGGTTATGATATTCCATCTCTTCTTTTCTAATTTTCAATAGTCTAGACAAAAACTAACCTTCTACTACTCTTTATCAGAATAAGCGTTTAACCTCTATCATTTCTATTAATCGTGATCTATTTCATCATCAAATCCCATTACTTCTTCAGCCAAATCTGCAAAATCAACAGCCGCATCATCGATTGCTTTTTCATACTGATCTTTGTCCCAAATCTCTATAATATTTACAGCAGATGACAATACCAAATCTTTGGTAATTCCTGCAAAACCAACCAAATCTTTTGGAATCAAAAGTCGACCAGCAGTGTCAATTTCTACTACTTTTACACCAGCTGTAAACTTTCTGATAAAATCATTATTTTTCTTTTTAAAGCGGTTGAGTTTATTGATTTTTTGCATCAATAAATTCCATTCTGCCATTGGATACAACTCTAAACAAGGTTGAAAAACAGCTCTTTTTAACACAAATCCATCTTGCAATACTGATGACAGTTGCTTCTTGAAAGCCACAGGCATCATCAGACGTCCTTTAGTGTCTGCCTTACACTCGTATGTGCCGATTAGATTTACCACTTTTATTTCCCTAAACGTTTAATTAGTCAAATATATTGAAAAAATTACCACTTTTTACCACAATTTACCACATTGTTAATAAATTGTTTTTTAAATAGTAAAGTTATTATGGCTAAAAACTTTAAGCTTTTGTTTATCAACCTCCTAAGACAAGGCTTATGAACTCTTGGTTCTAGTCTATTTGGAATAGAAGTAATCGATCCTAAAAAGAAATAAAAAAAATGATTCTTTAGTATTAATAAAAAAACTCAAAACTAATTATGAAAATGCTATATTTGCGTTTAATTCTTGTAAGAAGTATTAATGAAGCACGAATTAAAAAAAGACGGAAAATTTAGTTATCTGGATTTAGGAGAAGGCACACCAATCATCATTTTACACGGATTGATGGGTGGCTTGAGTAATTTTGAAGGTGTTAGTTCTTACTTCCCTGACCATGGATATAAAGTACTAATTCCTGAGTTACCTGTATATACTTTATCTTTGCTGAAAACCAAAGTTAGCACCTATGCTAAATTTCTTAAGGATTTTATAGATCACTTAGGGTATGGTAATAAGGAGGTTATTCTCTTAGGTAATTCTTTAGGGGGGCATATTGCACTTTTATGTACTAAAATGTTCCCAGAAAAAGTAAAAGGTTTGGTTATCACAGGAAGTTCTGGTCTTTATGAAAGTTCTATGGGAGAAAGCTACCCCAAACGAGGTGATTATGAATATATTAAAGCTAAAGCAGAAAATGTATTTTACGATCCCAAAATTGCTACCAAAGAAATTGTAGATGAAGTATACACTACGGTTAATGATCGCAATAAATTAATCAGAACTCTTGCAATTGCCAAGAGTGCTATTCGCCATAACATGGCAAAAGATTTACCTAAAATGAATACCCCAACTTGTATTATCTGGGGAAAGAATGATAATGTTACTCCTCCTGAAGTAGCAGATGACTTTAATCGATTATTACCTGATTCTGATTTATATTGGATTGATAAATGCGGTCATGCTGCTATGATGGAACATCCAGAAGAATTTAATCGTTTACTACATTATTGGTTACAGGAACGTAACTTCTAATCATAACAATATATTATGAAAATTAGTAGCGCTGAATTTGTAATAAGTAATAGCGATGTTGCCAAATGTCCCAAAGATAAACTCCCTGAGTATGCCTTTATAGGAAGGTCTAATGTTGGTAAATCTTCATTGATTAATATGCTTACCAATCGCAAGAGTCTTGCTAAAACATCTGGAAAACCTGGAAAAACACAGTTAATTAATCATTTTATTATTAATAAGACTTGGTTTTTAGTAGATTTACCTGGGTATGGATATGCAAGGGTATCTAAGTCTTCAAAAAAAGTATTTCAGAAATTTATCACAGCATATTTCTCTAAACGAATTCAACTTGTTAACGCGTTTGTGTTAGTAGATTGCCGTCATGAACCACAAAAAATAGATCTTGAGTTCATGCAATGGCTAGGTGAAAACCAAATACCGTTTTCTATTATTTTTACAAAAGCCGATAAGCTTTCAAAAAATAAGTTACCCGCTCAAATAAGTGATTATACCGAAGAAATGCTTAAATATTGGGAAGAAATGCCTAATTATTTTATCACCTCTTCTTCTTCTGGGTTAGGTAAAGAGGATGTTCTTAATTATATAGCAGAAATTAATTCGCAATTAAAAAAATCCTAGTTCATTCTCTTCTTTAAAATCTTAAAACCTCTATTAATTCTTCTACGAATATAGAGAATAGCTATTCTGAATGAAATAGTAATGCCTACTTTAAAATTATTCTCCTAAAATTTATTAAAAAAAACTGACTTACCCCCCAACTTTTCAGATGATTGGTTGTAACAATAAGGTTTATATTTTGATATTTAGTCAACAAAATTGATTAAGCACTTCACAAAAAGTAAAGTATTATTTTTGTTTAAGCTCTAATTTTTCTGCAAAATAATCACAAAAATCTTTCATAGTTGCAGACATTTTTTCGTCTTGCGTAGCTCGATAAAAAGTATCACTCATTGCAACTAATGTTTGGTGAAAAAAGATCTTCATTTCATCTACAGGCATATCTTTGGTCCATAAATCAATACGAAGGCTTTCTTTATTTTTACTATCCCAAACAGATAAAAGCATCGCTTTGGTTTCTTCGTTCTCTACTCCACCATCTTTTGCTGTCCATCTTAATTTTTCTGGAACCCTATTTTCATCTAACTCTATATCTATTTTTATTTCTGATTTATAATTGTTTGCCATTATCTTTTGGGTTTATATTTTGATTTGTTAAAAATCGTTTCGGCATCTGCCACTATTAATTGGCGCAAAGATACATTGTTATTTTTCATATACGAAGCTACAATTCTCCATCCTATAAATTGCCCTATTC
>CAKMZM010000008.1:21391-36599 GCA_929200365.1 uncultured Flavobacteriaceae bacterium
TTGTTATTTTTCATATACGAAGCTACAATTCTCCATCCTATAAATTGCCCTATTCTATCTGGTGCTTCTTTATCAATTTCTTCTAAATAAAATTTTGAAAAAGGTCCAGGATACAAAAACCTAGGCATAAGAGTACTATCTGTACTGTATAATAGTTGGTGATCTACAAAATATCTCCAGATTTGCTCTTCATTAGCTTTTGCCCAAGCATATTGCTCATCGGTATATCCTATTTTTCTGGCATCGCTAAAATCAGGTAAAAGCAAATTTTTTATATATAGTTCTTTTCCAAAGGATACAAGGTTACCTAAGAACATTCTATCTCTAATTGGTCCTACTTGATTTTTAGCATACATAGAAGCTACATCTGGCACTATATAATATCTATCAAAATGCTGTCTTAAATATTTTTGTATTCCTTCATAGAAATGGTGATCCTTACCTAGATATGTATCCAATGAGATAATAAGTAGTCCTTTTGAAAGCACTACCTTATTATGATAATCTACATCATTGGTTATTGTAACTACTCGCGGTTCTTTAATTTCTGGAAAATAATATTTAATATGCTGAAAAAGTGAATGGAGTTCTTTTTCTTCAGAAGAAAAATCAGAAAAAGTTTTTTCTACTTCACTATTTACTTCTTGCTGTATTGTATCCCGAGATCTTTTGATCCATACACTATCTGCATATTTTTCAGAAAATAAGAAAGGATATTTTTTTTTTAGATTAGGCAGTTTTTCTTGTGTTATTTCTGCAAATAATCGATCAAAACGTTCAATTTTAATATCTACTGGGATTTTAGCAATCTCTTTATCTACTTTACTTTTGTTAGAGCAAGAAAATAATATGCAAAAAATAATGACAATTTTTAAATACTTAATACTATTCATTCTTAAATTATAATATCTCTCTAAATAATTTCTACTATTCCAGAACGCCATCTTTTTTTATTAATTTTATATTCGCAAAGGTAAGATATCAAATTACCATAGACAAAGATCGAAATACGAAGTATAAAATTGAAATACTCATCGTCTTCGGGTTTAAATTAACATTAACAAATAACAAAGAATGCAAACAGAAAAAGTAATTGATCATATTGTAAACTGGTTAAAAGAGTACGCTACTAATGCTAATATAGAAGGTTTTGTTATTGGTGTAAGCGGAGGTATTGATAGTGCTGTTACTTCTTCTTTATGTGCAAAAACAGGATTAAAAACGCTTTGTGTAGAAATGCCTATTCATCAAGCTCAAAGTCAGGTAACAAGAGCTCAAGAGCATATTGCTCAATTAAAAGAAAGGTTTTCTAATGTTTCTGATATTAGAGTTGATCTAACTCCTGTTTTTGAAGAATTAAAATCTGTTGTTCCCAAAACAACTCCAAGTGCACAACTTGATCTGTCATTAGCAAACACCCGAGCACGATTAAGAATGTCTACATTATATTACTTTGCTGGTTTATACAAATATTTAGTTGCTGGAACAGGCAACAAGGTTGAAGATTTTGGAGTTGGTTTTTACACCAAATATGGAGATGGTGGTGTAGACTTAAGCCCTATTGGAGATTTATTAAAAAGTGAAGTATACATAATAGGAAAAGCTTTAAAAGTACCAAATTCTATACAAATTGCTTTACCAACCGATGGTCTCTTTGGTGATAGCAGAAGCGACGAAGATCAAATTGGTGCAAGCTATGATGAATTAGAATGGGCTATGAAAATGAAAGATGAAGGTAAAAACATCGATGATTTTGAAGGAAGAGAGCAAGAGGTTTTTAAAATTTACGTTGAGTTAAATACCGTAAATCAACACAAAATGATCCCTATTCCAGTATGCAAAACACCCGTTAATCTATTATAATCAGCATTTTATCGATAAATAGATAAAAAAAAGTTTACGATGACTAGTTCTTAGTAATTTTGCACAAAGATTTAAAAATTACCCCTAGCCAAAATATGTTGAACTCTTAAAATTAAACTAACAATAACAATCGTAAACAAGAATGACAACCGTATTAATCGCAGATCATCATCCAATTACAAGGAAGGGGATCGTTTCCTTATTTCGTAACTCAGAAGATTATGAAATTATTGGCAAAGTAAGTAATGGAAACGAGATGTATGATGTTTTGAAAGCTAATACTCCTGATGTACTTATCATGGAGTTAGATTTGCCTCAAATCAATGGAATTATGGCATTGAGAACAATTAAAAAAGAATTTTCTAAAATCAAAGTAATTATTTTTAGTTCTCATCCTGAAGAAATGTATGCATTAAGTGCTATTAAATCAGGGGCTTCGGCATACCTATCCAAAACAGTACCAACAAAAACACTTAAAAAAGCAATAGAACGTGTTGCAAGGGGTGGCATATATTTAAATGATAACCTTACGCAGCAATTAGCAAATGGAAATGCTAATGAAAACAATATGGTCGTGAAATACAAAAAACTGTCTTCTAGAGAGATAGAGGTACTTAATCTATTATCTTCTGGAAAACGGAATAAAGATATAGCTTCTACATTGTCTATTAATGAAAAAACAGTAAGTACGTATAAGACACGACTGCTCAAAAAATTAAAGGTAGATAATCTCGCTGATCTAATTCATCAATCCAGATTATTACATATTAGCTAAGAATATGTCTAAACTACCCGGTTTAGTTTTTCAGATAATATTCTTTTTAGTGATAGATAATCCATGATATCTTGTATGGTTTCCTGATTATCATTAGCATCAGTATTTAGAGCTTTCACTTCTTGTGAGAGCTCTTCTACTTTTTGACTAATCAGAAATCTTCGTAGATTTAAAATAATATCACTCACATACTGAGCTATCGTAACATCTTTTTGTTTTACATGAATCTCCATATCTATCCATCTATGCAATATATATCGTTCTTCATTCATCATAATAGCTGTAATTTCTGAAGCTATTTCTGGAGCAATGTGGTTAATAAAGTTTTCGATTTTAAATTCTTCATTTTGATGTAATTGCTCTATCAAAACAACATATATCTCTTTAAAACTATTATTTGTAAATTCAATTTCATCATCCTGAAGGTCGAGATATATTTTTTCAAACACTTTTGTCGTATTTATTTCTGGCTCTAAAACAAGGTTTCCTTCATCATTTTCTTTTAAGATAAGGTCTTCAAACTCTTCTTCACGATTTCCATAAAGTAGCAATATTTCTATTACCTTTCGTTCTAGTTCATATTGTTCATTAACCTTTAGAGATTGTGCCTCTTCTGTTTTTACAACTTCTAGCGATCTCTGGTGTTGTTTTTGCTGTTTACGATCTTCTTTTACGTCAATATTACGAATTTGTGCCAAAGTATCAAACAATACATCTTCAGAGATATCCATTATTCGAGAGCATTCTTTTACATAAATCTCTCGTTTGATCACGTCTGGAATTTTAGAAATACTAGTTACCATATCTCTAACCACTTCTGCTCTCTGAATAGGATCACTCTTAGATTCTTGTTGTAATAGTGATGCTTTAAAACTAATAAAATCCTGAATATTCTCTTCAAGATAGACAGTTAGTTCTTCTAGTGTATTTTGCTTGGCAAAACTATCTGGATCTTCTCCGTCAGGAAAACTACAGACTTTTACATTCATTCCCTGTTCAAGAATCAAATCAATCCCTCTTAAAGATGCTCGCATCCCAGCAGCATCACTATCAAACAATACTGTGATATTCTTAGTTAGTCTGCTAATTAGGCGAATTTGATCTGATGTTAATGCTGTACCTGATGAAGAAACTACATTGGCTACACCTGTTTGGTTAAATTGAATAACATCTGTGTATCCTTCTACAAGGTAGCAGTTGTCTTCTTTGGCAATAGCTTGTTTTGCATGATAAATACCATAAAGCACTTTACTCTTATGGTAGATATCACTTTCTGGAGAGTTAAGGTATTTTGCTGCTTTTTTCTCGTTGGTTAATATTCTCCCTCCAAAGCCTAGGACTCTGCCAGACATTGATTGAATAGGAAACATCACTCTGCCTTTGAAACGATCAAATTGTTTTTCTTCTTTTACTATAGTAAGACCTGTTTTTTCTAAATAGTCTAATTGATATCCTTTTTTAATGGCCTCTGTAGTAAATGCATCCCAAACGTCTGGAGAGTACCCTAATTCAAACTTTTTTATAGTTTCTTCAGTAAATCCACGCTCTTTAAAATAGGTTAATCCAATAGCCTTACCTTGTTCTGTTTTGAGCAAAGAATTTTGGAAAAAAGTATTGGCAAATTCACTAACCAAATACATACTTTCTCTTTCATCTGCCTGTTGTTTTTGTTCATCTGTTTGCTCGGTTTCTTCAAATTCTATATTATATTTTTTTGCTAAGTATTTTATTGCTTCTGGATATGTAAAATGCTCATGTTCCATCAAAAAAGCGACTACATTGCCTCCTTTTCCACTAGAAAAATCTTTCCAAATCTGTTTTACAGGTGACACCATAAAAGAAGGTGTTCTTTCATCGCTAAAAGGGCTTAATCCTTTAAAATTACTTCCCGCTTTTTTTAGTTGTACAAAGTCTCCTATTACTTCTTCTAACCGAGCAGTTTCGAATACAGCATCTATGGTGGACTTATGAATCATTATCAAGATTTGTAATTAACATGAGTGGTAAACGCTCTATTTCCAATCCTACTACATAGGCTTGTCTTTATTATCTATACCAACAAACTATCCTACAAAAATAATATAATTCCTGAGACACCATCCTCTTCTTGATTAATTAAAAAAAGAGGGCTATCTAAAAAAGATAGCCCCTTAGTTACTTAAATTATATTTTTAATTTATTTGCTACTATTGCTTAATGAAGCTTCTTGTTATAATATTTTCTTCTGTAGTAATTCTAACAAAGTATGTTCCTGTAGGGAATTCACTTACATTAATTTGTTCTTTAGTAACGTTCTTATCATTAACTACATGAACTAACTGACCAAACATAGAAAAAACCTCTAAGCTATAGATAGGTGACTTATCTGTAGCTATATTTAAAATCGTACTAGTTGGATTTGGAGTTAATATAAATCTTTTATCGTCTGTATCAATATCTGTTAACTCAAAGGTATTTAACCTTACAGCTGCTGATCCTTCAACACAGAATTGCTTGACATCAGAACTCGTATATTCTCCTCCCGATGCAATAGTTCCTGCCGAACTAGACAAGGTATAAGAACCATTACCAACACTACAGCATATACCATCTCCATATGTGTCAGAAATTGTAAACGTATAATTTCCTGAAGCAGGAGCTGGGATAGTCTCTGTTACTGTAGATCCATCTGGATTGCTTGCCGAATAAGTTTTTGAAGCTATGTCTGTTCCTGATGCATTTTTTATGGTCCATGAAACCTCTTCTGGGTAGTTATCAAAGGTTATGCTTAGAGTTAGATCGCCAGTAGCACAGTCACTACCACCATCACCATCTGCTGTAAGTGATATTGCATCTATTGCTGCATCTGCTTGCCAGGTACCTCCGGTTACACGGTTAAATCGCAATTGTACTCCAGAACCAAGGTAAGCAGCCAAATCTATAGTTGCTGTCTGCCATGAATTACCATGATTACCACTTTTGTTCCAGATACTGATCCAAGTCACTCCATTATCATTACTTGCTTCAACATCTAATGATCCAAAATCGGCAGCTCCATACATATGATATTTGAATGAGAAGTTCGCTGCAGATGCACTGCTAAGATCAAAACAAGGAGAGTTTAGAATTGCGCGTTTGTTTGGAAATCCTGTACCATCTCCTGAAGCTTCTACAAAAATATAAGATATTCCATCACTTGCACTTGCAGGACCTGTCTGGTTAGAAGATGTACTACCAGAATCTCTTGTCCAATCCAAATCATCTCCTGTAGCTTGAGTCCAGGCTCCTAAATCAGTTTCAAAACTTTCTGTATATGGAAGTGATAACCCGCCTACACATCCTGATGCTTCTGTTGTAGTTACACTAACTTCGTTACTTGCACTTGATGTATTACCTGCAGCATCTTTGGCAACTACTGTAAATGCGTAGGTAGTAGTAGGAGTTAAACCAGTAACTACTGTAGTGGTTTCTGTAACTGTAGCTACAACATTACCATCTTGTAAAACATTATATCCAGAAACTGCAACATTATCTGTAGAGGCATCCCAGCTAAGAGTAACCTGACTAGCACCTACATTAGATGACACTAAATTACCCGGTGCAGTAGGTGCCTGTGTATCAGGAGTTAATGTAGTTACTGCTAATACAGCACTTGCCTGAGATTGATTTCCTGCTGCATCCTTGGCTACAACAGTAAAGTCATATGAGGTTGTAGGTGTTAGTCCTGTAATATCTGCTGTCGTAGCTGTTACATCACTAACTACTACCGAGCCATCACGGTATACATCATAACCAGTTACTCCTATATTATCGGTAGAAGCTCCCCAACTAAGTGTTGTAGAAACACTAGTAGTATTAGAAGCTACCAAATTGGTTGGTGTAGTAGGAGCCTCGGTATCAGGGGTTGCTGACCCAAGTTTAAAAGCTACTACATGGCTCTTTCTTTTATTTGATGGCCCTTTCATATATTCGCCAATATGCCAGAAAGTCATATCATCTAATGGGTCAAGGGTCATCTGTGCGTAATCACCATAACGCCCATTACTGTTGGTTATATCATCTCCATTGGCAGAAACTCCTTCTGCCATAGTCATAGTTCCTACAGGATCATTAACTAATCTACCTGTATATCGTAAAGAAGTATGTACACTAGAGCTAACCACGGTATAGCCCAATCCTATATTTCCTTGCACATCCATTGCGATACTTCCACAAAATGCACTAAGTCCATTTGGTTGGCTATACGTCCCTTCCTGATAGATGGTCCATGGTTGGCCATCTGCTGTTTGCCTTAGTTCATACCAACGAATACCTGCCAAGCTATCATTACCATTAAGATCTACTGTAAAGTTCATTACTGCAGAATTATGGGTAGGAAAACGTCGGTAATTCGTCATATACATCATTGTTGCCTGAATTGCATCAATATTTGGCCCGCTACCTGGTTCATCAAGGTTATTAAAAGATCCATTATTAAAAACACCATCAAAAGCTGCTACATTAATATTCTGTGGTTGTGAAATTGTAGAACTAGACGTATTTGCCCAATTTACATCTATTGTCCATACTTTTAGGTGATCTTGAGAGACCCCAGACCAACTATCATCTTGCATATACACTATTGGGCATCCTACTCCTACAGGAGGAAGTGATGCACCTGTGGCATTAAACCCTCCTGGGCTATAAAACCCACTAGCTTTTACTCCTGGCAACGGAAAACCAATCATTTCTGCAGAAGCATCACCTGCAATCATTTTATCTCGATTTACAGCAAACACTACATCATTCGCTGATGGATTATGCTGATCCTTATTTGCCGTAATATAATAGGCATCACTCCAAATAGATAATTTTTCATAATCAGGAAATGTTCCTGTATTAAATCTATAAGTATACCATCCATCATTTACTGGATCTGGTCCTTTACAAACAGCTATCAGAATACCATTTGGAGAGTCACTAAATTCCATGACAATAAATCGATCAGCAAAGTTATCATATACTACTACAGGATCTCCTAAGGTTTCTCCTGGAAATAATGTTCCCAGAGAGGCTTCTGGCAACAAGACATTACCATTTCTATCCAGAATACCAAAACCAAAGTTAAATGCATACACATAATGGTTAGGTCCAATAGCTCCTGTTGGATCATTGAGTACATTTCCTTTATGAGCATCAAAAGATGCTATCGGGGCTACAGTTGCCATCTTACGAGCTTTTTTCTGTTGCTCTATAAGCGGATCATTTCCTTTTGGTAAACCTTTACCAGGGACTACGGTGTTTTTACCTCTGCGCTTTTCAGGGGCAGGAACATGCCCCATACCTTTGGCAGAAATAATATTCTTCATTTTTGACAATGCGGGAATATCCCTCATATAAGCCGCTGTACTTACAGAACTAGCTTTTTCTGGGGCTCCTTTTTGGGCAAACAGCCCGAAACTGCATAACATAAATAATGTTATGTAAATAAAATTAGTTTTCATTTTTTTGTGTTAATGGTTAATTGTTCGATAAAATAATTTAAGTAAGAATAGCGATTTACATTTCAAAGTAAAAAACGTAAAATCACAAATTAAACTAGGAAAGAATTATTTCAATTTATGACTGATGTAAATATAGAGTTCCTTATAAAGAAACAAAAAAATAAACTGTCATAAAATACTTACAATCAATTAATTACGTTAAAAACATTGTTTTAATAAGGTTTTAATGCACATAGAATATTTGACAAGTAAATAAATACGGTCATTATTTACCATATGTATTATTTATTCATCATGATCTATAATTTTATGGAATAATCTCAATACAAATACATTAGAAAACAATTATATCAAGATTTAGAATCGTAAAAGTGCTATCTAAAACAATACTCTCAAAGAAGATCATTACCCTCCTCTCACTTTACAAAAAAAATAACATTTTATTTGTCATGAACTTATAAATTATATAGGCAATACAGGGAATCTTATAAATTTATTTATCGATTAAAAGTTAAAACGTAATTCTAACGACACATTGTTTTGTTTTATCTCTTTTTTTCTGAAAGTTGAAGACAAATCATATTTGCATATTATAGACATATTTCCAAAACCAATATATTTGTTTAATTTGTATATCGGATCGCTGTATTATAATCTCTTTTTTTCTTAACAAATTTATTGTGTTTTATAGTTGATTTGGTATTAGTACTGAACTCATCTTGACTTTTTCTATTTTCTAAAAAATGGTTTAGTACATGACAAAAATTAACTGTGAATAGTAATATGCCATATTTTGTTACTTTTTTTACTTGTAGCGCTGTTATAATTTTCAAAAAGTGCCTCATCTGGTCAAGTTTCAATACGTTTTCGGTTAAAAACAAAAAGTCAAGATGAGTTCTCTAAAAAGTCTCTAATTATTTTTTTCGGTCGATAACATAATCAACCATAAGTTTTAAAGAGGATTTATAATCTGAATCTGGGTATTCTGATAAAATGGAAAGTGCTTCGTTTTTATATTGATGCATTATCTTAATGGCGTATTCTAATCCTCCACTTACTTTTACAAAGTCTATAACTTCTTTAACTCTCTTTTTATCTTTATTATGATTTTTTACCGAGTTAATAAGCCACTTCTTTTTTTCTTTAGTGCAGTGATTTAATGTATATATAAGAGGGAGTGTCATTTTTTGCTCTTTAATATCAATCCCTGTGGGTTTTCCTATCGCGGTATCGCCATAATCAAATAAATCATCTTTAATCTGAAAAGCCATTCCGATAAATTCTCCAAATTTTCTCATTTTTTCAACATCATTAGAATCGGGGGCTACAGAGCATGCTCCCAAGCTACAACAAGCTGCTATTAATGTCGCTGTTTTCTGGCGAATGATTTCATAATATATTGCTTCTGTGATATCAAGATTTCTAGCTTTTTCGATTTGTAATAGCTCTCCTTCGCTCATTTCCCTAACTGCTACCGATATAATCTTTAAAAGATCAAAATCTCCATAATCAATAGAGAGTAATAATCCTTTTGATAACAGATAATCCCCTACCAAAACCGCTATTTTGTTTTTCCATAAGGCATTAATAGAAAAAAAACCTCGCCTTTGATTAGAATCGTCAACGACATCATCATGAACTAAAGTTGCTGTATGAATCAATTCAATTACCGAAGCTCCCCGATATGTTCGTTCGTTTACTTCTCCTCTGGATATCATCTTAGAAACCAGAAAAACAAACATAGGTCGCATTTGTTTCCCTTTTCTATTAACAATATAGTGGGTAATTCTATTGAGTAAGGCTACTTTAGAGGTCATTGATTCTGAAAACTTTTGTTCAAAAAGTTCCATTTCATCAATGATCGGTAGTTTTATTTGCTCTACAACTTTCAATATGCTGTACTTGATTCTGTTTTCTATAATAATGCGAAGATAACGTAAAATAGTTTTTCATTGAAACCGATACTGTTATATATCAAGAATATTACTTTTAATTTAATAAATATAAGGTGAGGTGTACGACAATTTTCCTTTTTCAAAGATATTGGCATCTTAACTTCCCAAAGCAAAACTAACTACTTCCCTTTGGGAAAATTGGGATATGTAAAACATAAAAGAAAGATATTGTTAACTTTTCGTGTTTCTATAAAAAAAAGGGAAATTTATCGTACACTCATAAGGAGTCCCTCTAGGATTTGTTAGCTAGTTGACCACAAGCTGCATCTATATCTTTTCCTCGACTGCGACGAACATTGATAACAATACTGTGAGATTCTAGTGCCTGAATATAATTTTCTATTGCTTTGTTTGATGCTTGCTGAAATGCTCCATCATCTATTGGATTATATTCTATTAAATTTACTTTGCATGGAACGTAAGAGCAGAACCTTATCAAGGCTTCTATATCTTCTTTTCTATCATTTATTCCTTTCCATACCACATACTCATAAGTGATCTTACTTTTTGTTTTTTGGTACCAATATTCTAATGCTTCTTTAAGATCCACAAGTGGAAATGTTTTATTAAAAGGCATTATTGATGTTCTTATTTCATCTATTGCAGAATGTAATGAGACTGCTAATTTAAATTTCACATCATCATCTGCCATTTTTTTAATCATTTTGGGCACACCAGAGGTAGATACTGTGATTCTTTTTGGAGACATTGCTAGTCCTTCGGGAGAAGTAATTTTATCGATAGCTTTTAATACATTATTATAGTTCATTAAAGGTTCTCCCATGCCCATAAATACAATATTTGATAAGGGGCGATTATGATATATTCGACTTTCTTTATCAATAGCCATTACCTGATCATAAATCTCATCGGGATTGAGGTTTCTCATTCTTTTTAATCGGGCTGTTGCACAAAATTTACAATCCAAACTGCATCCTACTTGAGATGACACACAAGCTGTAGTTCTTGTTGGGGTAGGGATTAGTACTGATTCTACTATTAATCCATCATGTAATTTTACTGCATTTTTAATTGTACCGTCTGTACTTCGTTGCATTTGATCAACTCTAATATGGTTGATTACAAAATTCTCCTCAAGCATTTTGCGAGTAGCTTTTGAGATATTGGTCATATCATCAAAGCTATGAGCTCCTTTACTCCATAGCCATTCATAAACCTGATTTCCTCTAAAAGATTTATCTCCATTTTCTTCAAAGAAAAGCCGTAACTGATCTTTAGTTAAGGTTCTTATGTCTTTTTTCTTCACATTCATAACTTTTGCAAAAATATAAAGATAAATGGTACTGTGATGTACTTCTTCTTTCTTTATTATAGCGATCAAAAAACCCTGGAGAGGTATCCAGGGATTTTTCGTGTTATCTTAATAATGATCATCTTATTTTTTTATTCTTTTCCACTTATGGACTCCACCCCCACCTTTATACTTAACATTAAGTATGTCTTGCTCATCTTCATCAATCCATATTTGGCATTCTGAAACTTTACCGTTTTTTATGTTCGTAAATTTTCCATCTACATATTTATCTCCTTTTGGTTTTAATCCTTTCATAATTACTAATCCCTCTACATTTTGATTTTTATCAGCTCCTTGACATTCATAACAGATTGCATCTCTTTCTGATATACGCATCATTCTTTGTATTGTTCCATATACTTTATCTTTTATAATATATAATTGAACTATGCTAATGGCAACTCCTGTTTTTTTATCGTATGTTTTCCATCTACCAAGTATAGGGTTAGGTTCATAAGAGGCAAGTAAATCTTTCTTTAATTGTATATCAATAGGATTTTCTCCTAGCCAAATTTTAAACAAGGCTTTTTTAAATTCTTTACTATTTATTGTTCCTAGCAATTTTTTTCCTTTATAAAGAGTTAATTTTCCTCCTTTAGTATAAAGAATTTTATAAATATCAAATTTATTTATTTGATCAGGAAGAAGGTTAAGGAAATCTCTTATTTGGTTTTCTAGCAAATAACTATTCCCATCTGTAGCTCTTTCTAGACCGTTTCTTATAATATTCTTAAACTTGTGATCAGTAATTGATGAAATAATCTTTATTGTAATAGCCATAGTAATATCTTTTTCTGCTACCAATACTCCATCTTCTACCCCATCTACCTCAAAATCCAAATACAATGCCATCGCATATAGTTTTTGAGTTGATCCAGCACCATTAAGCATTAATTCTACACTATCAAAAATATCAACGTCATTAAAGCCAACATTACCAACTTTGGTTTGCGCATAAGAAAACACAGTACTAAAAAACACTGCATAATAAATTGCTTTTTTCATTTCATAATTAGGTTTAGTTCTTTTTTCACGATTGGAACATACAAAAAAACGATACAAATTTATAAAAAGTACGTTTATAAGCCACACTATGCATGCTTTTCGATGAAAATCGATTTTCATCGATTTCCAGTATTTAGGGTTTATTACGGTTTTACCGTAATTATATAGTTCAAAAATAACATTTTTTTTCACAAAAAAAACATTTAATGTACTAATTTACAGAAACATAAAAAAATCCTGTTAAGTTCTAAATTTAGCAGGATTTGTATTACTATTTCTTTTTTATTTTAGATAATTAGCATAGCATCACCATAAGAGTAAAACTTATATTTTTCTTTCACTGCTTCTTCATATGCTTCTTTAATAAAATCGTGTCCTGCAAATGCAGATACCATCATTAGTAAAGTAGATTTAGGTGTATGAAAATTCGTTATCATACAATTGGCTATACTAAAATCATAAGGAGGGAAGATAAATTTATTAGTCCAACCTCTAAACTCGTTTAATGTATTATCTGATGATACAGAGCTTTCTAAAGCTCTCATTACTGTTGTTCCTACTGCACAAACTCTTCTTTTATTTGTTATCCCATTATTAATAGTCTGAGCGGCATTAGCGGTAACATAAGCTTCTTCGCTATCCATTTTATGTTTAGATAGATCTTCGACTTCTACGGGGTTGAATGTTCCTAAACCTACATGCAATGTGATTTCTGCAAAATCAACTCCTTTAATTTCTAATCTTTTCATTAAATGTTTAGAAAAATGAAGCCCCGCAGTTGGGGCAGCAACAGCTCCTTCATTTTTGGCATATATGGTTTGATACCTTTCTTCATCTTCAGGTTCTGCATCTCTTTTAATATATTTGGGTAGCGGTGTTTCTCCCAAATCATTAAGTTTTTTTCTAAACTCATCATAGGAGCCGTCATATAAAAAACGTAGTGTACGCCCTCTAGATGTAGTATTATCTATTACTTCTGCTACCAAACTCTCATCATCTCCAAAATACAGTTTATTACCAATACGTATTTTTCTGGCAGGATCAACAAGTACATCCCACAGTCTTGTTTCAGAATTTAATTCTCGTAATAAGAATACTTCAATTCTAGCTCCAGTTTTCTCCTTATTTCCGTATAATCTGGCAGGAAAAACTTTAGTGTTATTAACAACCATCACATCATTGGGTTCAAAGTAATCTATAAGATCTTTAAACTGCTTATGCTCTATGGTTTGATCCTTTCTATTAAGAACCATTAGGCGAGATTCGTCTCTGTTTTCTGCTGGATACTCTGCCAATAAATCTGATGGAAGATTGAAATTGAAATGTGATAGCTTCATTCGTAATTTAGTTTTTGAAGCTGCAAATATACAATCTTGGGACAGGGGTTGTCAAGTAAATTAAGATATATTTATCTTGTTCTCTTGGTTTTTTATTTTAATCGTTAATTAATATATTTTATTTTGAACTAACATACACAAAAAAACCACGAATTACGCGTCACTCATTGTATGAAAACAAAATCAATTCGTCCCTAAATCAAACCAAATCATCACAAAAACCAAATTCTGTTCTGTTTTTTAAACAAATTGATTTATTATTCAGAGTTCAACATATAACCTGAAAATATTATGAAAAAAAACAACAACCTATCGTTATTATTGATTTTAATTGTATGTCTTATTGCTTCTTCATGCAGTGGAGGTAAACCTAAGGCTACCAAAATAGAAGAATATGTTAAACCTATAGCAGAATTTATGTCTTCTACATCTGGGGTTCAATTATTTTCATACTTTGGAACAGATGCCTATAAAAAAGAAAAAGTAACCTTAGAAGCAAACATATGTTCCCAAGGAGGGTTTGGAAAAAATCCTGCTATATTTTCTTGTAAATTTGAAGTAAACGGTGTTACGTTTGAACCTGTAATACTAGTATCTGAGGAAGAGAAAGAAAAAGTAAAAGAAACGCTTAAAAAAGTAGAAGTAGAAAGTAAAGGTGAAAAAGAAGATATAATTGTTGTTTTTGAAGGGATTTTAGTGAAAGAAGGAAGTAATAAAAGTCCTTTTGGAGGTGAAATAGCTTTAAAATTTGAAGAAGGAAAAGTACTTCACATTGAAGAATAGCCTTCTTTCATAGGTTTAAATTTACCTATCGGGAGCATAATCCCATTTTTTTTACATATATAAATACCCCCCTGTGCTGAAAAGTACAGGGGGATTGATTTGAATCTTTGTTTTCAGAAAAGATACTAAGCGTTATAAGAATAAATATTGATAATCTATTGGTATTGCTCGCCCCCGCAACATGGTGAGGTGTCCCCGCAGCGGGGAAGCCTAACCGTGTTGCGGGGATTGGTTACACTCCTGCGGGGGAAGTAACCAGTATGCCGATGGTCGATAAAAACATGCGGGGGCGAGTTACACCCCTGCGGGGAAAGTAACCAGTATGCCGATGGTCGATAAAAACATGCGGGGTAGGGTACACCTGTGCCTTTTGATTAGCAAATAGAAATAATCACTTAAATAAAAATCATGATAATGATTATGAACTTTTTTTTTGCTTCTTTGAAATTAAAAAATGTAAAACCGAAAAATGATAAATGTAAATACTATATGAATAACGAATACTTAATGCAGAATATCGAAGTCTGAAGTCTCAAACACTCAAAAACTCAAACACTCAAAAATGTAAAATGATAAATGTAAAAGTACAAAATAACGAGTATTGAGAATTGAGTACAAAGCTTTGCTTCTTGTAGAATCGAAAAATCTAACATCTAATGGGCGTCTCTAAAAACTACTAATTCTTTTATAGCTTAGATTTTTGAGTCAATTTT
>CAKMZM010000009.1:0-25433 GCA_929200365.1 uncultured Flavobacteriaceae bacterium
CAGATCAACTATAATACACAATAAATATACGTGTTCATTTCTTCTCTTATTTCATTGTAAAAAACTTCTGTAGCTAATGCTATGCAATAGTTTTACAACTTCATAAGAAAAGAAAACAACTGCCCTTATTATATCACATTTTATAATTCATTTAGTATAAGTTGTGTAGTAAAGTAGAACTACCAGTGAACTGCACATCGTCTCACATCAACTGGCTAAAAATGCTTTGCCCTCACACATGCGGCTTACCGATAGATTATTTTAATACATCACAAGTTTCAATTTTGCGAACCACCGTATACAAAACCCGTATATACAGTGAGAGAGGTTCATTCTGTTGTCTGTAGATGGTGGTGGAGTTACCTACTCGACTGTAAGTTATTTTTACGTGCAATTATTGTCTGCATTCCTTTTATTGGTTCATTTAGTTTAATCCTCATTCCGTTTTTCTTAAGAATGTCTACAATTGTACTAGGATCAATACGCACTTTTTCATAACTACTTACTTTTTGAATCCATTCTCCATTTAAGTTCTCGTATAATAAGTCAGTTACTTTAATTTTTTCAGTTCCATATTCTAGTATGCAAGTCAAAATTCTGTGACTTGAGCTTTTTACAGGAATAAATCTTTGTTTGTCATTAAGTTCATTCGAATAATCTCTAAACGTTAAGATGATATTTCCATTGTTTTCCAGAAGAAAGCTTATGTCACAGATTAATTTTTCAATCTGTTTTTTGCTTTCAAGATGCGTAATTGTATCTCCACAACAAACAATCAGTTCAGGTTTTAAGTCTTCAAGTTCCAATACATTTGTAATATTCTTCAGTTCAATCTTTATTCCTTTGGCATTAGGGTTGGATTTCAATTCGTTAAGTAACTGTTGGTTAAAGTCTATTGCTGTTACTTCGTATCCTAAATCCTTTAGAGCGATACTTTGGATTCCGTTTCCAGCACCCAAGTCAATTGCTATTTTAGTTCCTTTAGGTTCAATTCCATTAGACCGCAATATGTTTTGAAATTCAGTTGATTTGGATTGAGTGTCTCCGACCATCCATGAATAAAAATTAGCCAAATGTTTATCGTAATGTTTTTTTACTTGCATTCTATTTCTTTAAATGGTTTACAGCAACATAGTAAGCTCAGCTTTAGTGTTGTTGATTACATCGTTTGCGCAGCAATAGCATAGACAAATGATTTGACTAATGGAGTTTACGAAATATTATATTTAGTTTGTTTTTCCAAAGCTAAGAAATTTTCTCTTCCTTCCAATGGGGGAAAACAAATGGTGTTTCAAAAAGCATCCAAAATACCACCTCGGAATTGAAATGAAGAATCCAACCCACCATAGTGGTCAATGTCTAAAATGATCATATCATTCTGTTTTTCTTTTATCAATAACAATTACAGGTTTTCTGCTTAGTTTAGGAAATTGAAGTTTCTGAATGTCTTTTTTATCATGAAATTCAATTTTTGGAGATACTCTTAACTTTGCTCTAAAATGATCTTTTATATCATGAAGTAACTCTTCTGTAGGGGTTTGTGTACCTATTTTGATTAAAATTTCATCTGTCCCTATTGTATTATGAAAAATCTCGATAATATAATTTTCTACTTCATTAAAATCATTGAGAATATTATCCATAGCAGGAGGGTATAGGGTTGTTCCTTTATACTTAATCATTTGTTTTTTTCTTCCTACTACTGGTCCCAAACGCATAGTAGTACGCCCACATGCACAACTTGAAGTATGTGCCCTGATCATATCCCCCGTTTTAAATCGCAATAATGGCATTGCTTCTACTCCTAGAGTAGTAACAGTAAGTTCACCTACCTCACCAGGAGAAACAGGGTTATTATGATCATCCAGAATTTCTGCAATAATAAGTTCTGGGTGATGATGTCCTCCTTGTTGCTCACTACACTCTGTAAAAGCAGTATTCATTTCTGTAGATGCGTAGGTAGAGTATAATGCTATGTTCCAGTTGTCTGTTATCTTTTTTGCAAGTGTGTTTAACGAGAAGTCTTGATTTCTAAGAGATTCTCCTATACAAATAGCACCTTTTATTCCCGAAGCATTGAGATCAATATCGTGTTCTTGGGCATATTTAATCAATTTTAATAAAAATGAAGGAACCACGATTAAGTAGGTAGGTTTAAATTTTAGAATAGAATCCCATTGCAATTCGGGAATCCCGGCTCCTACGCGTATAATCCCAGCTCCTAATTCTCTGGCACCTAGAAAATAGGCTATTCCTGCCATAAAGCGCCTGTCGATCGTTGTCATTAATTGCATTACGTCTTCTTTTTGCACACCAGCACAGGCAAAAGAAACGGCTTCGTTATAAGCTAATCGTTTTAAATCATTATCTGTTAGTGCAAAAGTAACGGGCTCCCCCAGGGTTCCCGAAGTAGTAACATAATCTATGATTTTGCTTTTTGGAACACAGATAAAATCATCATTAAACTGTTGTAATTGCTCTTTGGTGGTAACAGGTATTTTTACTAAGTCTTCTAGAGTATTAATGGCCGAAGGAAGAATGTTATGCTTAGCAAAAACACCTTGATAATAGGTAGAATGTGTATCTAAATACGATATTAATTTCTTTAATTCTTGCTCTTGTACTGTTTTGATTTGAGCCAACGATGCTTTTTCTATTTCAGGAATCATTGTTTTAATTTCCTTTTTAATTTTTTAATATACGAATCAATTTCACGTTTGTCAGGAACTGTCGTAATTTCTTTGTTATGAGCTTCTTCAAAAGCATGCAATGCAGCAGTATAATATTGTTTTTCATAATAATACCTGCCAATTAAATAATATACTTCCCAATATTCTGGATTGGTCTTCTGAAAAGTTCTGATAAAATCAGAAGCTAACATTTCTTTGTTGTCAATTGCTTTTTGAAGGTCTTTGCGTAACCGTCTGTAATTTTCGTAATCTTTGTATGCCTTAGTATATTGAAAAGGGTCTTTTTCAATATTTAATTCGGATTGGGATAATGTTGTTTTTGGATGTTTTTTATTAAAAATATCGTTCAGATTGTAAGCCACAAATTCTCCTAATTGATATGGATTTGATGATACCCATACCATACGGTTCTCTGGTTTAAAAACTATACCATGATGTGCTAATAATTGATTTAAAGCTTTTTCATTACCATATCCTATTTGTTTGTTGTTTAATCCTTCTTTGTTTCTTAGGATATCCACGGCAATTTTCGGTGTTACTTTTGGTTGCTGTTGTAATAACTCTTGCATTCTTTTATAGCGATATTGAGAATGGCTTTCTTCGATATGTTTTATGTTGTTTTGATCATCAGAATAGGCCTCACTTTGAAAATGATTAGAACAAATTAACTGATTAGAGTTAGGGACGTCATAAACACCAAAGTTTTTGGGAGATACTTCAATAGTGATTGCTTTTTTATCTTTTGCACTTCCTATAAATATAGATTCAGATACAAAAACTTCCCGTTTTTTTGCTATTGCTATCGCTTCGTCTATTGTTGAGGCATATTGTAAAATCTCACGAACCAAAATTGAAATGGGTGTTTTTGCTAATAAAGGAATTTTAGATTTCCCTGCATTTATCGTTACCGTAAGTCCGTGCTCATTCATTCCCGAAACTACACCAATCATTCCTCCCCAAGTTACAGACATAAACTTATGACCTTTTGTAGGGGTTACAAAGGCAATGATTTTATCTTTGGCAAAGTCATCACCAGCATAAAAATCAAAATTTCTACCAATGATCAAATCGCCATCTACAGTTTTTTTTCCCCAGGCGGCAAATGAAGAACATCCTACTAATGCTAAATCCTGTAAAGCATGCCCTATATCATGTGCACCATGAAGATACAGTATTCTTAAGTAGTTTTCTGCTATATGATTATAATCGTTTGATGCATATTTTGAAAGCCCATATATTTCTGCTTTGTACTCTGCAGGAATATGTAAATACATTTTTCTATTATACCAGGCGACAATTTTTCTTAATACATATTGTTTTGTTTTTGAAGGCACTAATTCTCCGACCTTAGATAAAAAAACATGCTCTTGTTTTTTAAATAGTTCTTGTGTCAGGCTTCCAGTTTGTAACCCTATTTGTAAAGGGTCTCCTTCTACATAAAGTTCCCATAAACCTTGCTTGTTTTTACTAAGAAAGCTACTTCCGATAGTAAAAACGGAATCCGAAATTTTGGTTCGTTTTTCAATAGAAGAAGAATAACTACTAACGTTTGGGATATCTTTTATAGATCTAGAAACACCACATGATATTAACAGAAAAAAGAGTGCAAAAAAGCACAACCATTTTATAAAACAAGATGTTTTTAAGAACATACTTCTTTGTTTTTTAGATGCTTGTTATTTTTGTTATTCTCATAGCCTAAATTGGTTTTTGTTCTTTATTAGCTTCTAGTATTTTATTGAGCAAATAATCTTTACCTATTATTTCTGAGCAAGTAGTGACTGCACTAATAGTAACTCCCAAAATACCATGCATATTTAAACTCTGCCCTGTAAACATTAGATTTTTGATTTTGGTTTTTGGAGATAAAAAAGAGTGCATAGGTTTATTAACATCTTTAACATAACCATACATCGATCCTTGATTACTACCGATATAATCTCTGTAGGATAACGGTGTTGAAGTATATGTTTCTAGAATACAATCTCTTATGTTTGGAAATTTTTTCTCTAATTCAATAATGATTTTTTCAGCTTTTTCAGCTTTAAATTCTTCATAGGTTTGTCCTCTTTCATTTTTATTAGCTACCGTATTAAATGTGTCTTGCCAGGGTTCAACTTCTTCATAACGCATATATGTCATTATGGCAATACTATCCCCATATTCATCTGTATTTTTATTAACTCCCATAGTCATCATATATCCTTCTGGCCAACTTTCCTCGGTATAATTTTGTGTGTCCCAAACTCTATCTGGGTGATTAAAATGATAGAAATTTTTATTTTGATAAGCAAAAGTGTCTGGTTTTAATACAATATATAATGTAAAAGCGGCGATTGTGCTTTCGATCTTGTTCACTCGATTGGCATATGATTTTCTAAATTTACCTTCTCCTGCTAGCTTTAAAGTCAGTTTTGGCTCAATATTAGAAATAAACAGATCTGCTTTTGTTTCTTTACCATTTTTAGATATAACAGAACTGATTTTATTATCATCAAATCCAAATTTAGTAACCTCATGATGTTTGTATGTTTCACCCCCGTGTTCTTTTAATCTTCTGATTAAAGCTTTTGTGATTTGACTTCCGCCATTTATACATCGGTATGAGCTTTCGATATAAGAGTTGATACATAAGGCGTGTACATAAAAAGGGGTGCGATCACTATCTCCTGCATATAAATAATTTGTTCCAGCAAGAACTCCTTGTAGTTTTTTATTATCTGTAAGAGAATTGATATAAGATTTTGCATTGAGTGAAAAAAGCTCACTGTTATCAAAATAGGGTTTACCTTGTTTTAACTGATACAGCGGAAACTTACGACATGTTTCTTTTAATTTATTGCAATAGGTTATAATAGCTTTTTCCTCGTCTGGGAATTGATCTACTAAAACTTGTATAAATTTTTCATACCCTTGAGCATGTCTGTATTCTTTTTCATCACCTTCAAAAGTTATGATATCAAAACCATCTTCATCGAGTTTTTTTAATTTTAAATCATCGATGATACCAATGTATTTAAAATATTGATATAGATTTTGACCTTCAGAAAGCCCGCCAATATAATGTACTCCTGTATCAAAAATAGTTTTATCTCTTACAAAGGTTTGTAAATTCCCTCCATACTGATTGTTTTTTTCTAACACACATACACTATAGCCTTCTTTGGCTAAAATGATAGCAGAAACCAAACCACCTAAACCACTCCCGATAATTACAATATCATAATGCTCTTTCACACGTTTAAATTTTAGTAATTTATTATTAATAAATTAATTATAAAATTGAGAACGTGTATAACCACTACGTTCTCGCATTAAAAATTTAAACATTTTCTTTTATGAAATAATTGTTGAAATTTCTTAATGCTCGTTTCATTTTTTAATTTTCTTTGTTTTTTAAAATAATCAGGTGATTTTTTTGATGCCTGATCTCGAATCCCAAATTAGCAATGATCTGTGTCTGTATATTTTGACTTTCGTTTAGTAAAACTAATAGATTAATTTTACTGCTTAGTATCTTTCCTAATTCATTTTCTGTAATCGTAGCTGAATTTAGAATAAGAACATTTGCCTCATATACCATTGTTTCTTCTATATTATCGACACAAATAATTTTACTATGATTATTAGTAATATAGCTGTTTTTAACAATATCTCTAGTGTTTTTGTTTTCTATATAGTTAATAATCTTTCTGTCTGGACTATCTAAAGATAATAGAAAATCTAATTGACCCGCATCTTTTGAAATATGAAGTATAATTTCTTTTTTTTCGATCGTGTCTATAATTATTTTGTAGATCTCTTTATTTGCTTTTAGATCTTTTAGCACTTTTTTGTAAAGAGGGTCACCTTTGTATCGATATTCTTCAAGAACAATATTGTTAAAGTAGGCATTATGTTCTATCTCATTTCTAAGTTTTCCGAATTCGTTTTTAAAATATGCCCCAATTTGTTTTGTTTTTCTAGCATAGTTTTCGCCAAAACTAGTATCGTTTGCTTTTATTCTATCAAGTATTTTGATGGTTATGCTACCGTCTTTAATAATAAAACTTCCTTTTGGGAGTACTTCAGAATTTCCATGTATAAGTATCGGAATGATGTCTAACCCAAATTGCTCTGCCAGATAAAATGCCCCTTTGTGAAACCGTTTAATTTTGTTGGTGTTAGATCTTGTTCCTTCGGGAAAAGCTATAAGCGAATAGCCTTGGTCAACTTTTTTCTTTAAATGCTCTAATCCATTCTCTATACCACTAGATACAGGATAAAATCCTGCTAATTGTACTGCTTTTCCAAAAACAGGAGAGTTGTATACCCAATCGTTTACCAGAAAAATAATTTTTGGATATAACATTCCTATCGCCAAAATATCTAAGAAAGAAGTATGATTAGCAATAATAACTCCTGGTTTATCAAAGGTTTCATTACTTTGATTTATAATCGTTTTACGTACAAATGGATTTGTATATAGTACCGATCCCATAAACTTTGACATTATTTTATGAAACCATTTCATTTTCATTTTTCTAGGCAATGGGATAATTTTTATGAAAACTACACTAAATAGCGAAAGTAATAAACCTCCTAAACCATAGTAAGCAAAAGAAAGAATAGAATGTAAAAATAACCTAAGTGTTATTGGTCTTTTTGTCTTACTGCCAATAAAAAGCCTAAATAATTGAGGTTGAATGGTGAATGATATAACAATTGCCGATAGTATTCCGATAATAGAAAGTAATGATATTGTATATAGCGCAGGATGTTTGGCAAATATTAAAACACCTACTCCCAAAATAGTAGTAATAACAGATAAAATAATGGATGTTTTATGAGTTGCTACTGCTTTTTCTCCTGTTCTATATTCATGTAACAACCCATTGGTCATAAAAATACTATAGTCAATTCCCAGACCAAAAATAAAGGTCGAAATTATAATATTAAAGATGTTAAACTCTAATGAGAATAATCCCATTATCCCAATGGTTAGTAACCAGGTGATTGCTATAGGAATACTTGTTACCAAGGTAAGAGACAAGCTTCTGTAAAAGAATAAAAGGATAAGTAATACAACAATTAATGAGTAACCAACTAGTTTGTTGAAGTCATTTTTTAGATTCCCTAAAAAGGTTTCATTCATATGTTTTCTGTCGATAACTATGGTCTGAGGTTGATCTTTAAACATATCAACTACATGCTGTGCATTCTCATCTTTTACTTTAACGAGCGTTGTTGCTGTAACAAAATCCTCTTTTGTTGTTATATAATCTGCTATAGAAATCGTTTTTAAGGCATTGTAATCTTTAATTTTTAAAGGCTCAAAATTCGTTTCAAGGAGCGTGTAAAATGCATTAAAACTAGTAGGTTTAAAATCTAATTTGTTTCCGCTTTCAATAAGATTAGCTTTTGTACTTGCTATTGTATTTGTATTCCAAAAAGAATTCCATCTCGAAATTCTTTCTTTTTGAGTTTTTTCTGAATGAATTAAAGATCCGATAGAGCTAAAATCGATTACTTTTCCTTCATTTTTTAGTAGTTGTAGCTTTTCAAAAATCTCATCATTTACTTGTAAAGTACCTTGCTCTGATTTTTCATAGGCTGCCAGATAAATTGATTTTGAGGCAATATTAGTTAAAGCATCTAATCTTAATTGTGCATCTTTTAACTCTTGCGGCTCGAAGTTTAGTTTAGAAATATCATTGTTAAATTGTACTTTACTATAGGTAAATAGACTTACTATTAATACTAATGATAATGTTATAATTACCCATTTGTTTTTATGTAAAGGATATTGAGCGGCATTATCTATGAGTGTTGTTTTTGACCTTTTTTGAGAAGTGCTTTTGTATACCTGAGGTATAAATATTAATGCAAAAAAAGAGGACCCTACAACACTAATTGCTGCAAAAACACCTAAATCCTGAAGCGCTTGTGATTCTAAAAATAATAAACACAAAAATGCTAAAGCGGTGGTTAAACTACTCATTAAAACTGGAGTAGTGATTTCTTTATAAACTGCTTTTGTATTAGTGTTACTTCTTATGTGTGTTAAGATATGAAGTGAGTAATCCAAAGTAACCCCTAATAGTACAGAGCCAATACCCAAGGATATTGCAGAAATTTTTTCGCGAATTAGGAACAATAAAGCAATGGCTAATAACCCTCCAAAAATTGTTGGAACAAATAAAATAATCGGAATAGTAATTTTTCTATAAAAGAAAATAAGTATAATTAATAAAATCGTAATAGCGATACTAATGGTTAGTTGAATATCCCTTTTTATTTGCTTGGCATTTGCTACAGCAATTAAAGCACCTCCAAAATATTCACTTTGTACTTTATCTTTAAAATGATCATTAAGTTGATTGTTTATTAGATAAAGATCCTCCACAAATTTGGCATTCTTGTCTGTTTCGCTAGATTTTAACTTAGGCGTTATAAATAATAAAACATGATTCTGATCTTTACTAAGTAAAAACCCATTGTGCAATGTGAAATCATCTCCAAAACTAAGTTGCTGTAATTTTTTTAAGGCAATAAATGATAATCCCAAGGGATCCTTTAAAATATTATCTCTTGCAATAATTCCGGTAGGAGAAATTAAAGTTTTATAATTACTATTCGTTATAGCTTCGATGCTATCTTTTCGAATTTTATTTTTAATATCCTTATAGTCGTTTTCTTGTAAAAAAAGAGGAAGGTTTTTGTAAACAAAATCTAAGGTGTTAAAAATATCTTCTTCTTCGACCTTACCTTGAATTTGGGTAATATGCTTACCAGATCTTAGAGTAACACTATCAATAAATTGTGCTGCGTATTGAGTAAGATCATCAACCGATCCTTTGGGGTCGCGCGTAATGTTTACTATAATTTTATCTGCAAAATTTACTGTTTTTAATACTTTTTGAACCTCAGAAGTCTTATCATTTGTAGGAATCAATTTGGTGATATCCTCTTCAAATTGAATTTTTGAAGCTATAAATAATAAACCCGCAATAATGAGTGCAAATATTCCAAAGCTCATTACTTTTCTGGAAACAATAGATGTATATAAACTATAAAAAAAGCTATCCATTATGATGCATTATTTTTTTTAGAAAAAATGGTAAGAAATACATATCCTAAAATTCCTAATGTAATAGCAGAAATTATAGCTAAGGTAAAACTACCTACAATATAGGTTTTAAGACTTTTTATCATTTCAAAATTTTCACCAATATTGGCGAATGATGGTTGAGGTTCCCCTAAAACAAAACTACCAACTTTTAAACTCATAAAAATGATAAATGGAATAAAGGGAGGTAAACTTACATTAGAAAAAGCAAAAGAAATTACTTTATTTAGTTGTAAAACAACAGCAAAAAACAACACAAGTGCAGTATGAAACCCCCATAATGGTGATATCCCGATAAAAACTCCAAGAGCTATTGAAAATGCTTTTTTTTGTGGGGAATCCTGGCTTTCTAATAAATCTTCAAAAAAGAATCGCTTTATTCCTTTTTTTTTAACTTTTCGAAATAAATTTCTGGGTTTTATATATAAAAAAGCCACTGTAACCAGCCAGGTATTAAGAATGCTTATTCGGGTAAAATCTTTAAAAGGCCTAAAATGAGATACCCGTTCGGTTTCATCATATAATACTTGTATCGGAATATTTTTTACAATTACATCACTCCATGCCGCTTTTACAATAACCTCTATTTCGAATTCGAATTTTGAAGTATAAAAATTCAGATTTGCTAATGCTTCCAGAGGATATAGTCTATATCCAGATTGGGTATCCTGAAGCTTTGTACCCGTTTCTACCCAAAACCAGAAATTAGAAAACTTATTTCCGAAGCTACTCTTTTTGGGAACACTTTCCTGACTCATATTTCTTGCACCAATGAGCAAGATATTTTTATTTTCTGATGTTTCTAAGGCTGTAATAAAAGCAGGAATATCTTCGGGAAAATGTTGACCATCAGAATCTATCGTGATTGCATACTTAAAACCCTGTTTTTGTGCAGCGGCAAACCCAACGCGTAAAGCATTACCTTTCCCTTTGTTTTTTTGTAGATGGATTTGTTGAATTTGAGGATATTCTTTTAATATCTTCAGAGTAGTGTCTGTAGCCCCATCGTTTACAATAATAATATTTTTAGTGTAACATAATACACCATCTATAACCCTTTGTAATGTTTTACAATTATTGTAGGTAGGAATTATTACACATACGTTGAATAAGTCGATTTTTTGCTTTGTAAACTCTTTTGTCACTCAGTTAGAAGTGTTTCAATATTTAAGGAACTAAAATTACTGCTTTTTCTTCATCGCTAAAAGCTTTCGATTGCAAAATATACTCACCGATATGCTTTTTTAAAATTTTGGGTTTTATGGTTTTGTATTGTTTAAGCAGAAATAATTTATCTTCTTTTATATTAGATTTATATTTTAGTAATTTGGGGGTGTTTTCTTGTATTCCTAGACGGATAAATCGAGGTTCGACAGCATTGGGAGACTTTTTGATAGCAAATTCTATATAAGAGACTCCTTCTATAAATAGTCTTCTTTTTTCTCTAAGACTTTTTTCATATTTAGCTTTTAAGGTAATGGCGGCTCCTTTATAGGCTACCAAAGCAACATGATCTTCTTTATTTACAGAAGCAAGCTTATCATTAAGTGTTGCTACCTTTGTTTTGTCATGAGCAGCTTCTTTATATGCAATCCTTATGGTAGCCAGATCTATCGATAGTATAGTAAAAGACAATGATATGAATACA
Organism: uncultured Flavobacteriaceae bacterium; assembly: GCA_929200365.1. GTDB lineage: Bacteria > Bacteroidota > Bacteroidia > Flavobacteriales > Flavobacteriaceae > Aquimarina. The sequence goes on from CAKMZM010000009.1 coordinate 11,447, forward strand.
ATTAGAAATTTCATCTGTCTATTTTATTGTTTTTTATCAGTTAGATAGAATTTGCCAATATAATCATTTGGGGGTATTAATCAGATTATTAAGGCTCATTTTATACTTGTAATTTATTTCATTTTGAAGCTTGCTGTTAGTTTTAGAGCAACAGTATCTTCAAATTTGGTTACATTTTTTACTTTATAACTGTCATCGGTTTTTGTAATATCTAAAGTTAAGATTAAATCTGGATTTTTTTCTGGATTTATGATAGCCATAAATTTAATATTACTAGAGGATTGCATAAATAGTTTTTTATCTACAATACTTTCTGTTAATTCTTTTATGATTTGCATCATACAAACACCTGGTGTTACAGGGTTTCCTGGAAAATGGCCTTTGAAAATCTCATGATTTTTGTTGATGGTAATAGTTGCTGTCGACATATTTTCAACAGTCTCTAATGTATTTGCAGTGTAAAAATCTTTTAGTAACATATGGTAATTAGAAATTAAATCTATACGATAGTCCAATTTGAAAAACACGATTAAATTGATTCTTTTCTTCGTATATCGATTGTGTTGAAAAATCATGAAAATCACCAGAAAAAACATCTAGTGTGCCATGCTTATATCTAGCTTCTATAGCAATTCCGTTTTTAAATTCGTAACCAAGACCAGCCGCAAAAGAAAGATCTACAAAGGTAATATCATTACCTTCTTCTCTGTTTACCAGACTTACTGGGGTATCGTCAAAATCAAAATCGAGACTTGGTGCAATGATCAAATGTAATCCTGTATTTCTAACAAAAAATTTATTAGTAGCAGATATTGAAACGTAATGGATATCGAGATCATCTCCATTCGAAAATTTATTGTTACCTCCTTGGCTAGAATATCCCACTTCGGGTTGAAGCGCATATAGTTCTGAGAATCTGAAATGTAAAAAAGCTCCTATATAAACTCCTGCTTTGGGATCTAAATTAGCATTAGAAAGATCCGAAATATTAGCTCCGCCTCTTACTCCAAAAGATATCTTGTTTTGCGCAGAGGTAGCTCCAAAAACACCAATAAAGGTTATGATCAATAAAAGATTTCTCATTTTTGAATCGATTTTAAATTAATTTTAAGCTTTAAATTCTTGTGCTCAATCGTAATTAGATTTGCAATAGTATCACTAATTTCTGAAAATGTAAAAACTACTTTTTCTTTTCTGTTTCCAGTTCTAACAATTTTATGTATTGTGCTATTTGTATTATAGTAATAATGTTTGTTGTTATTAATTTCAGTTTCAAAAACTACATCGTTTTGATGTGAAAATGTATTTAAAAGGGTAGGAGTTTCTTCAATCAATGTTTTAAAATCTTTTTTTAAAATGTTTATTAAAATCTTTTTGTTGAAGTCTTCTAAGATAGAATTTACGGTAAAGTTTTCGTTAATAAATGAAAAATCGAAAATTTTGTTTCCCATTTCTGTAGTAAATACGATACGATGATTATTATCTTCAATCTTTTTTACAATAAAAATACCACCAAAATGTTTTTTGTAAACATCGATATTTGCTTTGTATACATAATCTTGTGTCTTATCTGAAAAATATAAATTTCTTATTTCTATATCAGATGCTTCTCTTTTAATGAAATTATTTTTCTTAGGATAGGAAGCGCACCCTATACATATAAAACAAAAACTAATGAGCAAATATCTCATCTGCCAAGGGTGTGTTTAAGACTCTATTGCTAAATACTATTCTAGTATAATCATTTGAAGGTTCTATCATTTTTACTTCAATAACATCCCCTTTAGAATTAAATGTAATATGAAATGCTTTAATAAATTTTTCGAATTTTTTGTCTTTGGGACTAAAATGTACTTCGCTATTATCTTTATTTTTATAATAACCGATACTAAATTCATCATCATTAAACATGTCTCCTTTAACACTATTAATGATAAGCTTATTCAATTGTTTAAACTGCTCGCTAGATCCAATATCGATGTTACTTTTATTGCCTTCATTATTAATGTATAATGTTTTGTTTTTGAACAACACAGCATATTTAAAAGGCTCTACATATTCCCACTTTACAATATCTGGTGTTTTAAAAGCAAGTCTTCCTGTTGTGATAATATCATTCGACAAAAAATCCATGTGTTTATATTGCGTAAAATCACTCGAAATAGTTTTTGTTGTGGTAGCAAGAGCTTTTACTTTTGTTTTTAAAGCGTTGGCTTCTATAGTACTCATTTTGGTTTGTGCAGATAGCGTAGTAACTATAAATAATAGTAAATAAACAATTTTAGGCATATGCTTTTATCTTAAATAAAGAATCTATGGTAATCGATTCTATATTTTGTTGTTGTAAAAATAACAATAACTGTTCCAAAACAATAATTGTTTTTGAACTTGTGTCATGAAGTAAAATAACATCACCCTTCGAAAGTTTTTTTGTTATTCGTCTTAGTACTTTATCCGAACTTCGGGATGTGGTGTCCAGAGATCTAACATTCCACCCGATAGATTGTAATCCTGTTACTTTTAATGCTTTTTTAATTCTTGGGTTTGTTACTCCAAAAGCGGGTCTGTATAGTCGCATAGTTAATCCTGTTACTTTTTTTGCTACGGCATTGGTTTTTTGTAATTCTGAAATTACGTCTTTTGTTTTTAAAAAGCCAAAAGAATTAGGATGCGAATATGTATGATTGCCAATGATATGCCCCTGTTTAATACTCTCTTTAACCAATTCGGGATAAGCCTCAATATGCTTGCCAATGCAAAAAAAGGTAGCTTTTGCATTATATTGCTTTAAGAGTTTTAAAACTTGAGGTGTAAATTCGGGGTTTGGTCCATCATCAAAAGTAATGGCAACTTGATTGTTTTTTATATCCTTATTTGCATTAAGAGATGCAAAATAGTAATTCCATTGTATAAGCCCAGAACCAGCCATAGTAATAAGTAACCATATAAAAGCCAATAAGAAATAAGACCATAATGGTATTTCTAATGAATAATTGGTTATATGTAAAACCAAAAAAGTGAGTGCTGTTATTCTATTTATATATTTAAAATTTAGCATTTACGCAGTAAAGTGAAACTATGATTCTCTCCTCTGTATTGATTGTATAATAAAATAGTAGTAAAGTTTGATGTTGATTTTTTATTTAACCGAACTACTTCTGGTAACTTTTGTGTTTTTAGAATTTTTGAAGCTAACCATACTCCAAAAGACGATGCGGTATTAAATTCACCACATAAATGTTTATAATATACCTGTTGCGTATCTTTGAATAGGTTTGAGCTTAACTCATTGTAAAATGTATCGTATTTTACATCTCCATTATTTCCTAATACAATAGCATCTATATTATCGATACTTAAATTATTATCCTCTAAAAATAGTTGAGCTGCACGAGAGACTTCGGTTTCAGTTAATGTATTATAAGTTTGTACTGCTATAACTTCGGCATAATTAGAATCTTGTTTTTGATTTGATACGACAAAAAAGTTTGCGCCTTCGCCAAATATTGCACCTTCTGTTTTAGAATCTAATATCCTGGTAGAATCAGTTTTTTCTGATTTGATATGGTTAATAAGCTTGTGGATCGTAATCGTATGATCACCATGCTCATCAACACCTCCGATTAGAATAGTATTAGCCTCATCATTTTCTAGTTGTAATTGGGCATCTAATAATGCCGATTCAAAAGATACACTTGCATGTACATATGTAAAATTATAACCTTTACACTGAAGCCCCAGAGCGATTTGTCCACCAACTGTATTATGAGTTGATTGTATAAATGAAGTAGGAGTGAGGTATTGCTCGTTATTATCTATAATAGCACTAACAAATTTTTCTGAATCCCTAACACATCCCATTCCTGTTCCTGTAATAATAGCATCAACATTGTTTATGTTTGCGTCTACCAATGCAATTCTAGAGGCAACAACTCCCATTTTAATACCTTTTGCCATTCTGCGTGCTGCTGCTGCAGGAATATATTCTTTATAATTTGGGTTAACTACAGAAATCACATTATCTGTATAGGTATTGATTTCGTTTAAAAACTCGGTATTGTCAAAAGTTTTTTGAGATGAAATAGATCCGATACCGGTTATATAGACTGCACTCATATCTCTTTAATTAAACAGTTTTTGCATATTGGGTATTATCCCTTTGTTTACAATTTTGTTATTGCTCTTTTGAAAAAATTATCGTAGAACAATTACCTCCAAAACCTAAGGAATTAGACAACACCGTGTGCAATTCTTTTTCTTTGAGTTCTAATTGTGGTGTAATATCAAACTCTTTCATCTGAGTTTTAAAATTGAGATTAGGATAGATGATATTATGTTTAAGGGCTAATATGGCATAAACAGCTTCGATAGCTCCTGTAGCAGCTAAGGTGTGTCCTGTATATGCTTTTGTAGAGCTAAAGTCGGGAATTTCTTCACCAAAAACCCTTAGAATAGCACGTCCTTCAGATAAATCATTATTTCCCGTTGCTGTCCCATGCGCATTAATGTAATCAATATCATTTGCTGTGTATGCTGCAACTTTTAAAGCTTTTTGCATTGCCAAAGTTGCTCCATCTCCATTTTCTGAAGATGCAGTTTGATGATAGGCATCATTTGCATTACCATATCCTTTAACATACCCCAATACTTCTTTTTTTTCAGTAGCGATTACTTTATCTGATTCTAATACCAAAAAAGCCGCAGCTTCACCCAGATTTAACCCTTTTCGGTTTTCGTCAAAGGGAGTATTATAAGTGTCTGATAGGATCATTAAAGTTTTAAACCCGTTAATGGTAAACTTAGACAAACAATCAGAACCACCTACAATAACTCTGTCTAGTTTTCCCGACTTAATCAATCGGGCACCAAACATTATAGCATTTGCAGCAGAAGAACAAGCAGTACTTATGGTAGTTACCAGGCTTTTTTCGATCCCTAACTGTTCTGCAATTTTTTGAGTAGAATCTCCAGCATGGTGACCTTCAATATATTTTTGGGTGCTTTTGTTTTCAAGATAATCATAATAATATGTTTCTGTCATATCCATCCCACCAACACTGGTAGCCGAGACTAATCCTGTTTTATAGGCATTGATATCAAAAATTTTAGCATCTTGTATTGCTTCCTTAGCGGCAATAGTGCCTAATAAAGCCGTTCTTGAATAATTATTATCAGGAGTTAGACCCAATTGTTGTTCTAACTCCAGATTTGTAGATGCAATTTCACCAACCATAATATCATCTTTATGAATGGTATCGATTTTGGAAACTCTAGAGATTCCTTTTTTACCATTAATAAGTGATTGGTAATTTTCTGCAACATTGTTTCCAATAGCAGAAATTATTCCCATTCCAGTTATAGCAACACCTTTACTCATTTAAATAGAAATAAAATTTATTTTGTTCTATGCTCAGAAATGTATTTTGCCATTACTTCTATAGATGCAAAAATTTCACGTCCTTCTTTAGGGTCGGTTAATTTAATGCCATAGTTTTTATCCAGCATTACGATTAGTTCTAATGCATCAATTGAGTCTAAACCTAAACCATCACCAAAAAGAATATCGTTATCAGCAATATCTTCAACAGCAATATCTTCAAGATTTAATTGCTCAATAATGTTTTCCTTTAGTTCTTGTTTTAAAACCTCCATATTATGTATTATATAAATTTACTATATTTTGTTTAGTATGTATTGTGGTTCCTTCTCTAGAAACCAGATATAAAAATGCGTCATATGCTACTCCATCAAACTCTACCCAACCACAAAGAGCTTCATTAGCTTTATTTGCTGATAATAGACTATTTGTATAGTCTGATAAATATTCGGCATTAAAGCTGTCAAAGATAAAAAAACTATTTTCAGAATGAAGTTTATATTTTATACTAATCTCACCAATACAGATATTGGGTAATGTATACACAAAAACAGCAGGACTTGGATAGTAATTGTCTTTGTTTTGGATAGATTCCTGATGTTTTTGATCGGTATCTAAACTAGATGATTTATTTGAAAATATAATAGCAATGTTATTTTCGCCTTCTATATTTAATTTTTCTTCTTGTAGGATAAGATCTGATGCTAAAAATGCAAGTTTGCTTAACCCATCCATTTTAAAGAATTTTGGATATTTGATATCGAAGCTTCTATACGCTGCTTTTATAAATTCTAAAAATTCTAAAGCTTCTTCATCATTGTATATAACAGACCCGTTTAAAGAGATTTTATTATCTTTAATATGACAGAATGATTTTATATAAAATTCAGACTCCATAAATCGACTACTTTTTTTTACAGACAAATATGGTATGGTATTCTCCTACAGCCAAATCTTCTTTTATTGTTAATCCTGCCTGATCAATTAGTTTTATAAAAACAGTAGCTGGGTACATTTTACTATTTCCATTAGCTAACACCGTAAAATAAAGTGATGTGGCTTCTAGAATAAATTTGGCATTATCAAATTTTTGCCTGTCTGTAAAAGTTTCCATGATTAATAACTCTGTTGCATCATCCATAGAATTAACACAGGTTTTTAAAATTTTAAGGATTTCATTTTCAGAAAAACAATCTAAAAATTGGCTCATCCATATTGTATCTACTCCATCGTTAGGGATTTGTGGGTTTTCTGACAACCAATCTATTTCATGACCAGAAACTCGGTTTTCATATCCTTTGCTTTTTGCATTAGCCAGTGCTTTGTTTAATTGCCCAGGTAAATCAATCATTTTTATAGCAACTGTTTGGTTAAATTCGCAACTACTTATCGCAAATTTCCCTGTGTTGGCTCCAATATCAAATATAGTTTTGGGGTTAGTTCTAAAAACAATTTCTAAAGCATCTTGGAATACGTCATCAGAATAATGGTGGTCAAATTCAAACCAGGATTTTTGTATTTCGGGATCTAATTGTGATAAGCCTTCATATATAGTATCCCAATTTCCTAGTTCTTTTAGGCCTTCTGGTTTTCCTTTTTTGATAGAATCGTTTAAATGATACAAACCTTTATAACACACATCATTGGTGAAATTAATATTAACATCAACTGTTTTATTATACGTCAAAAAATAACCAATTGTAGTAATTTCATATTTACCATCACTATTTTTACTAACAATATTAGAGCTTTCGGCAATTTCTAATAAAACCCCAATACCATAGCTGCTAATAGATAATTCTTTAGAAATATCTTCTATAGAAATTCCTCCGCTTTTTCTTCTATCAAAAATAAGATTTAGAACTCCCAGTTTTCTTAGTGAAACTGTGGCTTGAAAAACAAAAGGTGCAAAAGCTATTTTTTGAGCTTCCTGAATTGCGTCTATAGCTTTTATTGTTTGAATTGGCATATCTTTATAGAATAAATTATTTTACTTTTTGAAATATAACTGCAGTATTACAACCTCCGAATCCAGAGGCAGTTTTTAGAAAAATATGTAATTGTTTTGGGGTGGTTTTTGTAATAATGTTTAAAGGTTTTGATGTTCCAGGTTCTTTAAAGCCTAATGAGGTATATAGTGTATTGTTGTGTAGTGAATACATACCAACAATAGTCTCAACTAATCCTGAGGCCCCTAATGTATGTCCAAAATAACCTTTTAAGCTATTTAATGGAGTTTTGCTTAAATTAAGTCTGTTAAAAGCAATTGATTCTGTTTCATCATTAAACAATGTTGCTGTTCCATGAGCCGAGATGTAATCAATATCAGTATGAGTAACATTTACTTCTTTAAAAGCAGATTGTACACTTCGATACAAACCTTCTCCAGTTCGTGAAGGTCCTGAAATATGATTGGCATCATTACACGAGCCTTCTCCTAAAATAACAACTGCTTCTTTTGATAAGCTTTTTTTATTATTTGTAATTAAAATACTGGCAGCTACTTCTCCTATATTAACTCCAGTTCTGTTTTTGTCATAAGGTTTGCAAGGCTCATCACTTAATGCCTGAAATGAGTTGAAACCAGTTACTATAAACTCACTTACCATATCACCACTAACAATAAAAACATCATCATAGATGCCTTGGTTAATATAGCGTTTTGCAATTGCAATAGATAAAATCCCAGAAACACATGCATTAGAAACAACAATAGCATCATTTTTAAAGCCTAGAGTTTCTTTGATTACTTTTCCTAAAGTGCTTAGATAGGCACGTTCTTTTGGAAATTCATTGTTTTTATCTAGTGCATCAATATTACCTTTGGTCGTAGAAATTATGAGTCCTACACGATGGGTTAAAGGTATTTGGGATGCTTTAATGACTTTGCTTAATGAAGAAATCATCATTTGTTCTAAACGAGTGAACCGTCCTTCATTACCTAATTGCTTAAAATTTGTATATAAATCTTCTGTGTTTATTATTGAAGAATAAAATGGAGTAGGAAACATATCTTTATCATCAATAAGGTGTAAGCCAGAATTCTCGTTATGAATATTCTGTACAACAGTTTCGCTATCAAAACCAAGTGATGATATTATATTATTATATGAAGCGTAAATTTTATTCATCTAATTTGATAAGGCCCTCTTTTTGTTTCCATTTGATAAAGAAAGATGGAATTGTTAGTGATAAATCACCATTCCCTATATCTTCAACAAACACCTGCACGGTTTCTCCTGTGCAGACTAATTTATGATTTTGGTTGTAAATTTCATATCTAAAAATCATTTTGGCAGCAGGACTATCTACATAAATTGTTTTTATGGTAGCAATATCTCCATATCGTAAAGGTAGTTTATGTTCTGTACTAGATTTTACGATTGGTGTTGCATAACCAAATTTTTTTTGATCTAAATATGAAATACCGTGATGTCTTCCAAAAGCTTCCCTACCATCTTCAAAATATTGAATATAATTACCATGCCAAACAATTCCTAAGGGATCAGTTTCTACAAAACGTACTCTAACCTGGCTGGTAAAACTTATTTCTTTGTTATTTTTAGACTGCATTTTTCTTTTCATTATAAACAATAGAAATTAAGGCCGTTATTATAAAAAATAATAAAAGTAATATTATTTCTGGAACAATTTCTATAAAGCTGGCATTTCGCAAAAATACATCATAGAAGGCATTTAAACCCCAATTCATTGGTGAAATATTTGATAATAGTTGCATAAATTTGGGCATTACAAAAACAGGTACCCAAACACCTCCCAAAGCAGCGAGGATAACCACAAAGGTTGCTCCAAATGGAGCAGATTGTTCTTGTGTCTTTGCAATAGTTCCTAGTAATAGCCCCAATCCTATTGCTGCTAAGCCCGCAAAAAAAGCAACAATAAATAGATTCACTATTCTTCCTGATACATCTAATGTTGGTAAACCTAGTTTTGGAAATAAAAACACTCCTATAGCTAACATTAAAGTAAATTGTATGAGACAAACAGCCAGATATACTGTAGTTTTTCCTCCTAATACTATTGCATAGGATACAGGATTTGTTCTTAATCGCACAAAAGTTCCTTGATTTTTTTCTTTTACAATATTTATAGATAATGGTACTATAATAAAAAAGATAGCAAATAAAGTCCAGGCAGGTACATTGTGCTGCGCAGAATTCGGAATAATCTCTTTGTCTCCTTGTTTTGGAACTATTTCTTTAAAACTGATAAAATTATCTGTTTCAAAAATAACCTCTGTATCGTCTTCTGCTACTTGTTCATGAAAAGCCTTGTAAATAGATTGTGTTTCTATTTTAGAAATCATTTTATCGATACCATTTTTCACAGAACTTTTAAAAGTTAATTGAGTTGCCGGATCAAAATATAGTCTAACCTCCTTATTTAAAATAGTTTCTTCTGGTCGAACCTCTTTTTCTTCTTCCAGACCAAATTTTGATAAAATACCCTCTACATTTTGATTGACTTTTTTCTCTAAGTCTGATGATAATTTTTCTGGGATGATTATTGCTAGTTGATAGTTTCCTTTAAATACTAAATCTCTGGCTTCTTCCTCTTTACCTTTTTGAATGACCTGAAAAGTATTGGATTCTGTTAAGCTGCTAACTATAATTTTAGATACACGACCATTATCATTATTTACAAGAAGTATTGGAATCTTAGTATCACTAATCGTTTTAAAGCTACTGTCTTGAATTATTGTTATTGTGATGATTAATACAATTGGCATTACAAATAAAATGGCAATGCCTCCAGTATCTCTAGTAAGCAATAAGAATTCTTTATATGTAGAAGCCCATAATTTATGCATGATCTCTTAATGCTTTCCCAGTTAAGGCTAAAAATACATCTTCAAGATTAGTTGCATTTTTTTGATTAGAAATTAATTCTTGTGGTTGTCCTTGAGATATTATTTTTCCATGATCTATGATGGCAACTTTGGTACAAAAATCTTCAGCTTCATTTAAATGATGTGATGTATAAATAATAGTAGTTCCTTTTTTATTTAAGAGTTGCAAGTATTTAATAATTACATTTTTAGATTGTACATCCACCCCAACAGTTGGTTCGTCTAAGAATAATACCTTGGGCTCGTGTAATATACTAGCGATTAAATTAATACGACGTTTCATCCCTCCAGAAAACGTACTCACTTTTTTATTAGCAAACTTAGACAGACCTAATATTTCAATTGCCTGGCTTATTTTAGATTTTAATAACTGTCCTTTTAAACCATACATACTACCAAAATAGGTAAGATTTTCATTAGCAGTTAACGCCGGATATAAAGCATATTCTTGTGGTACAATACCAATGAGTTGTTTTAATTGATTGGGATTTTTATAGGTTAGACCATCTATAGTAAATGATCCTGATGTAGGTTTTATTAAAGAACATAATAATGAAATTAATGTAGTCTTTCCTGCACCATTTGGACCAAGTAGTCCAAAAATTTCTTTTTCATCGATAAACAAATCTAAATCTGATACAGAATATGCTTCTGCACCTTTATATTTTTTAGATAATTGTTCAATTTTAATCATGCTTTATTTTACTATTAAATAGCTTTCTTCAGTTTTTTAAAGAAAACTTCTTCTCGATTTGCTATATCATCTAGTTGCGAAGCAACATCGTTGTATGCATCATCTTTTGCGCTTCGGTTTTTGTATATACGAGAAGCATCTAAAGCAAAATCTCTCCACGAATCACCAATTGCAGTCATTTCTATAGATAACTCGATTAATGTATCATTCTTTAATACTTTACCCGCTTCCTGTAAGAATGCAGCATAGATATATCTAAATCCACCACCCCCAGTTCCTATTTCTTCTTGCATCCTAACTACTTGTCCCAAATAATGATTGGCCACTTTTGTGCCTTTCTTCTTTGGCCATTTGCGAATTAGTTTAGCAACTGTTCGAATTCCTTTAACTCCAACAATAGGTACTGGAGCAAGCATTTCTCTACAGGTTTGTTTAATTCCTTTAACTATGGCTTTTTCTAAAACTAATTCCTTAGGAAAATCGATAGGATAATACATATGCCCTTTAGGAGCGAAAGCACCTTTGGCAAAACGTACTTTTTCCAGTTCTTTTGCTGTTAGAGTTGTAACGGTCTCCATTACGGGGTCGCTAATTAAGTACGAATCTTCTTTTTTCCCATAAACAACTAAGTTATGAGCATTAAAATGAAAACGATATTCATCGGGGAAATATACTAGATTATATACCCCAACTTGAAGCCCTACAGGATTATTTTTGTTAAGATTTTCGTCTAAACGTGCCTTAGCGTTCTGAGGGTTTTTAAATTTTTCTCGTTTTATTTTTATACCAACTCTTTTTGCAAATCGTTTAAAAATAAAGCCAGGCATTGCTCTATAAGTAAGCGCAGGGGCATGATTTACCATCAAAAATGGGATGTAACAAAATAATAAACCTGATCCAATACCAAAGACCATGGGTTCACTAACATTGAAGCCATTATGTTTCATTAAATTAGACACAACACCATTTTCGCAGTGTGCAGATTGATGATGCGTAAAGTTAATTTCCATGTTCAATGTGTTTTAATTGGTCTACGGTGATTTCAAAAACATCAGCGTATTTTTGTACTGTTTTTTGAGATAGTTTATGAAATACTTTTGGTTTAAAGTGCCTTTTAACACGCCATTTCCATAGACCGACATAACTAGCCAAAATAGTAATGTCCATTTTATGTAGTTCCATATAATATTCTATAGGGCTTGTTTGGTTATTTAAAACTTTAATTTTAGCTTTTTCTACACGTTCGTTTATTTCCTGTAGCGCATTGTTTAACGCAATGGTTTTAGGAGTCCATCCACTGCTACCTGTAGTTGTATACTCTCCATTTTCATTAACAGCATAACATAGTTCTTTAAAATTAGCAGACTTTAAACTACTTTTATCTTGTGGGACTTCACTTTTTTTCATACTACACCTATTTCGTTTCTTGAATAAATAAATTCATTTCACAAGATAATAATTCTATATCTGCCTCATGAATGGTGCACTCTAATGTACATATACTGTATTGTTCAGTGTCAAAACGTGATTTTAAAACAGCTTTAGAGACTATGGTTTCTCCTGTCTTGGGGCAATCATAAACTACAACTTTTTTGATTGCACTAATAAAACCAATAAGTTTTGTGCCTTCGCCTTCGAGGTCATCATCATCAAAATAACTTTTGCCAACGATCGAAGAGCAGGTTTGAGCAGCATTCTCTACCATGCCTATTTCGCTAAAAATAGTATCGTTAACAAAAATGCAATCTGATTTTATAGTAAATGAGGTTGTTACATGTTCATCATCAATAGATAGCACTTTGTCTACCATTAAAAATGGAGCACGATGTGGCAGAAATTTAGCAATATCTAATGTTTCGACTTTATCCATTAACTAGCAATAACTGTTTTCATTTGTCCAGAAGCAATCACTTCTTTTTTAGTATTAAACACTTCAATTTTAACCATAGTAACTCCCATAAATTCATGTAAGATTTCGGCTTTGGTAGTTATGGTTTCATTTAGTTTTGGGAGATAAAAAACTTCTATTTTTTTTATGGACCCTATATACCCAGTAGGAGCAGATTCATCTCTAAGAAAATAATCATAGCCTGTGTGTAATGCTACAGTTTGTGCCATATTTTCTATAATTCCAGGTTCTAGAAATAGATTATCTTTTAGAAAAAGGTTATTTTCTGTGATTTTGAAAGAGGATGTAACACTTGTCTCAGAAAAACCTAACAAAGTATCTACCATTTCGAAAGGCTCTTTTTGAGGGATTAAATGTTTAATATTTGTAATAGGAAATTTTGTGTTTTTCATTCTAGCAAACGGTTAAAAGTGCCACTGAATATGAAAAACGGGAGCTTTCTGGTACAGAAAGTAAAATTTTATCTCCTTTTTTTAGCTTTCCAGAGTTTACTAATTCTTCTAATACAATATAGATAGAACCAGCCCCAATATTTCCTACGTTACTTAAATTCATAAACCAATTTTCCCAGGGGATTTCTACACCTCTGTTTTTCATGGCTTCATATAGGTCATCTTTAAAATAGTACGAAGAAATATGTGGCAAATAATAGGTTATATCTTCTGGTTTAATATCATCATGCTTTTCAAATATTTTGACTAAGGTTTCTACAGCCTTTGTTAGAATATTTTTAGATAACAATTTTACATCTTGCTTTATTGCGAATAAGGATTTTTGCGCCCATTCTTCTGATGAATACTCACTCCATGGTTTAAGTTCTCCATTTTCTAGTTTATCTCCTCCTGCATACATGCATGCTTCTATTTCGTATGCATAAGAATAAGCATCTATCCATTCGATTTTTAAGGGAAGATTACCATTAGGTTGATTTTCTAGAAGAAATGCTCCTGCCCCATCAGATAACATCCAACGTAAGAAATCCTTATTAAAAGCTAGAATAGGTGCTTCTTCTAATTTTTTTAAGTACTCTATTTCATTTTTAAAAACATCTGATTTCATCCACGAAGATGCTCGTTCAGATCCTGTGCAAACTGCATTTGTATTTTCTCCTGATTTAATGGCAAGGTAGCCAAATTT
>CAKMZM010000009.1:25533-36324 GCA_929200365.1 uncultured Flavobacteriaceae bacterium
CTGTGCAAACTGCATTTGTATTTTCTCCTGATTTAATGGCAAGGTAGCCAAATTTCAAAGCACTCATGCCAGAACAACAAGCTCCCGAAGGGGAGTTAATTTCTATATTTCCATTTTTTAAAAAACCATGAACCATTGCAGCATGTGATGGTAATATTTGATCAGGACTCCCTGTGCCACAGGATAATAATTCAATATCTTTTGTAGTGAAATCTTCATCACACAAAAGCTCTACAGCTTCTTTAGTAAGCTGTGCATTATTGTGTGTTATATTTCCATTATTATCAATTGCATAATATCTGGTTTTTATTTGATTATTTCGTAAAACAATTCTTCGACCTTTTGATACTTTTCCATCTATAATGCCTAGTCTCTCTTCCATCTGATCATTATTGATCGGGTCATTAGGTAAAAACTTTGATATTCTGGTAATGTATACGTCTTTCATTAATTATTTTTTGTATCAACAGATGAATAATATTTTTTTTCTTTGCTGATTTTTTTATACATAAAAATATAAGTAGCCAAAAATACAATAAAAACTATAGGTGCTATAATCCAAATAGCAAATAACAAGTAATAATTAAAAAAAACAAGGAGATTTTTACGGACTGTCTTACTTGTTTTTCCTTTTTTGTAAGCTAGGTTGGCTAATTTTGAAAATATAATATTGCCTCGTTTGTCTACTATAATCAAAAATGGTTTAATTTTTACAGCACCTAATTTTATCAATTTTTTTTGTAATCCTGAAAAATTACTAGTGAGCAATGCATCTTTTATAGATGGAGTAAATTTCACTACATTCTTTATATCTTTATCAGAAACCCCTGGTTTAGGAAAAAAACCTAAAAATCGACTTTTTTTTCCTGTAAACATCCAGTGTTTTATGGTTATTACACTTATGTGGTTAATGTGTCTATCTGCCAAGACAATGTTTCCTACTAGTTTTGCATTACAAGATGCTAGAAGAATCTTCATTTTTTCTTGTGCCTTAATCCATATATTTCTACATCCAATTACTGTAATCACAGGTGTGTTGTCCAGTATTTTTTTTGCATTTTCTGACTTTAAAAAAGAATTGATAGGAATAGAAGGTGTCAAATACCAGACTTGATAGCCAAGTAATACTAAATCATATTTTTGATTTGTTATTTCTGGAGGAATTGGTTTAATTTTTTCTGGTATCTGAAGAAATGCTTCTGGGAAAACGCCAAAAAAAGCGTTTCTATTCCACGGAAAAGGGTAAGGTTTCTCCATTTCAATTTTATGATGTGTCACCTTTATTCCTTCAGAAGAAGCCATAGGAGTAACTATGTTGTTAACAATTTTTGATAATTGCCCAGATTGCGAATAATGGATGACTAAAACATGTTTCATTTTACTTATCATTTACATTCCAAAAATCGAAATAGTTAAACCATTGTAATGGATATTTATCTAACATCCATTGTACACTTTCTGTGTATTCTTTTAATAATTCTTTGGCATCTCTATGTTTTGCTTTAGCTTTTCTCGCATAAAGGTGGTAATGTGTATTCGTTTCTTTCATGACATATACAAAGAGCACAGGCACTTTTAGTCTGGAGGCTAACATAAAAGGTCCAGAAGGAAACTTGGCTTCTTGTCCTAATAAGTCTTGTGTAAAATATTTAGAACCTTCAAAATACCGATCTCCTGTAATACATACGATTTCATTTCTAGCTAGAGCTGCATTAATTTGAAAAATATGAGAAAGATCTTCTTTAATGAAAATAAATTTGATGTTAGATTTTGAGGTAACACTATCAAGGTAATTTTTAATTTCGGTATGCTCTATGTCTGTGGTTAGAAGGCTAATTGCAGCATTTTCTTCTAACTCGCCAAAAAAGTGCTCTGCAATTTCAAAATTACCAAGATGCGCACTAATAAGAATGCCACCTTTTTTTTGCCTAAGGGTTTCATTTATATGTTCTACACCATCAAATTCATAAGTGAATTTGTTTCTAAGACCTGATGATATAGCAACTTTATCAATAATAGTCTGACCAAAAACATAATAGCTTTGGAATATCTTTAGAATACTTTTAAATCTAGGGTATTTAAGTCTCTTGTTTAAATAGTAATATATAGATCTACTACTAGATAAGGCAAAAAAACAAAAATATGCAGCAACAAAATATAAAATAAAATAGGCAGAGCCTAAACCAACTTTTTTAATAAAGAAAACAAATATTTTATACCCAAGTACTGTACCTCTGGACTTTCCTTTCCATTCAGTAGTCATATATACTTATAGCGATTTTATTTTATTTTCTATAAGGTCATAAAAATTTTGAAGTGTTACAACATTTATAAAATCTTCGCCTATTAATTTCACACCAAAATTGGATTCTACAGCTACTACAAGATCGACAAAATCTAAGCTATCTAGCTCAAGAGTCTCCTTTAGATTTGCTTCTGGGGAAATATTTTCCCCTTCTACTTCAAACTCATCAATAAGAAAGTCGTTTATCTTTTCAATAATAACTTCTTTATCCATATTTTATTTATTAAATTTTTTTATTATTAATGCGGAATTTGTTCCCCCAAATCCAAAAGAATTAGACAAAAATACATCAATTTTTTTATCTAGAGTTTTATTAACCAAATTTAGTTTGGCTGCATCTTCATCTGGTTGCTCCAAATTTATATTTGGTGCAATAAAAGAATGTTGCATCATGAGCATAGAATAGATGACTTCACTAGCTCCTGCCATCCAGCATTCGTGCCCTGTCATAGATTTTGTAGAGCTTACATGGGGTCCATTTTCTCCAAAAACATTAAAGATAGCTTTTGCTTCATTGGCATCGCCAACAGGGGTCGAGGTTGCATGAGCATTTACATAATCTATGACCGATGTTTCAATATCTGCTTCCAAGATTGCTTTTTTCATAGCTCTGGACGGTCCATCAACATTAGGGGTAGAGATATGTTCACCGTTTGAAGAAAATCCATATCCTATAATTTCTCCCAGAATTGTTGCTCCTCTTTTAATTGCAGATTCATAACTTTCTACGATAAGAGTAGCAGACCCACCACTTGGTACCAATCCATCACGATTAGTATCAAATGGGCGAGAGGCTTTTTCTGGATGTTCTGTGTTTGTAGAGAATACTCCTAAACCATCAAAACTTCCCATGGCAAGCTGGTTTATTTCCTGAGCTCCTCCACAAACAATACAGTCTTGTAATCCACTTTTTATAAACTGATATGCCATTCCGATAGCATGAGATCCACTGGCACAAGCTGCACTAATAGTAAAGTTTATTCCTCTAAGTTTAAAAATTGTAGAGAGATTCATGGTTACAGAAGAATTCATTCCTCTAAAAATGGCTCCTGAGCCTACTAATGTGGTATCTTTTTTTTCTCTGATCTTTTCTACAGATTCAATAACCGATTGTGCAGTACTATCATTACCATAAAGGATACCGACTTCATTTTGATCAAGGAAAGACTGATCTATATTCGCATTTTTTAAAGCTTCGAGTGTAGCTATATAAGCATATGTTCCTTCTTGCCCTAAACTAATACGTTGTCTTCGGGAAAGTAATTTATTTAATTCTGGCTCTGATACCATTCCTGTTAAACAAGAACGATATCCGAATTCTTTTCTTTTTTCATCAAAAACAATTCCAGATGTTCCATTGTATAATGATGTTTTTACTTCTTCGAGGTTTTTACCAATACAAGAATATATACCCATTCCTGTGATTACAACTCTTCTCATATATTCAGAATTATTTTACGAGTAAATTCCGCCATTTATATTAACCACTTCACCTGTAATATATGAAGCTTTTTTAGAAGCCAAAAACGATACAATATGCGCTACTTCTTCAGCTTCTCCAAATCTATTGGCAGGAATTAACTTTTTAAGTTCTTTTTCATCCAACTCATTGGTCATGTCAGTTCTAATAAACCCTGGAGCAACAGCATTTACTGTAATGTTTCTTTTTGCTATTTCTTGTGCCAGAGCTTTTGTAGCTCCTATTATAGCTCCTTTAGCAGCAGAATAATTAGTTTGCCCAGCTGTTCCCTTAACTCCAGATACAGAAGCAATATTTATAACTCTGCCGTATCTGTTTCGTAATAATTTTTGAATTAAATGATTTGTTACGTTATAGAACCCATCAAGAGAAGTATTAATAACATTTTGCCAATCATTTTGAGTCATCCACATAAATAAGTTATCCTTTGTGATTCCTGCATTATTTACGATGACTTCAATAATAGCATCTTTATTGTTCTCTTGCCAAGTGTCTAGCTTTTCCTTTACCTGATTGGCATCAACTACATTAAATTGAATAATTTCTGCAGTTCCACCATTAGTTTCTATTTCTGTAAGAGTTTGCTTCGCAGCAGTTTCATTACTATTGTAATTAATTAATATATGATAGTCGGTATCTTTAGCGAGTTGTATGCAAATTGCTTTACCAATTCCTCTCGAACCACCTGTTATTAAAGCACATTTCATTTATTTGTAAGATGTAATAGTTATTTCAATCGATTCTGAATAAAGATTATAATTTTTTATTAATTAAATAGTTCTAAATTTTCAAACCACATGTTTTTAAGTACTTCTCCTTTAGTATTTATAAAACACCAAGATTTTTTTTGTTTAACTCTTGCTAAGCCATTTATAAAACCTTTTTGAGCATTTTTTTTGAAGACAGAAAAACCACCAGCTGTGATGTCATATTTTTCTTCTATAACGAGTTCTCCTTTTGTGTTTATAAATCCCCATAGTTTTTTGGATTTAACAGGCGCTAATCCATCTGTACTAAATATTTCTGCATCTCTAAATTGAAAGGGAATTACAGTTTCGCCACTAATATTAATATACCCCCATTTATCATCTTTAAATACAGGCGCTAATCCATTATTAAAAGCTCTTGCTTTATCATAGATAGGTTCAATTACCCATTCTCCTTTTTTATTGATAAATCCAATTTTATCATTTTTTTTGGCGTAAGTATACTCTCTATTTACAGAGAAATCCCAAATTTTTTGAGCTCCTGATACTTCTTTAAATTCTCCATCAATAATCAATCCATGTTGAAGACCTTTGGTTGCTACAATTGTATTATGGTAGATATTACTAACGCCTTCATATGTTGATTTTACAAAATAATTACCAGAAGGATCGATTAATCCCCATTTTATATATTCTCTTACTTTAGCATATCCATTTTCAAAATTAAATGCTTTTGAAAACTTAAGAGGTACTATAGTCTCTCCTTTTGTGTTAATAAAGCCTACTTTATCTTCTTTTCTTATTATAGCAAAACCGTTTTTAAAATCATAAATTTTATCAGTATCAATATTGGTGAGGATTTTCTCTCCTTTGGTATTGATGTAAAACCATTCTTTCTTTTTTAAAACGACAGCTATACCAGAATTAAAAGCTTTAACTTTATCAAAATTAGGTTCTATAGCCCATTCTCCCTTTCTATTTATAAACCCCCATAGTTTACCTTTTCTTGCGGCAGCTAGATCCTCAGAAAAGTTTTTTGCGACATCTAATGTTGCTGGTATTTGCCAATCACCTGATTTTGTAAGATAACCAAATTTACCTTCAAATTTTGCTAATGCTAGTTCTTGAGCCGATCCTACTAGCGAATAAAGAGAAATTACAAGAATTAAAAAATGTTTAGTTTTCATCACGCTTCTATGGTTTCATTATTAATAATAAAATCTTTTACTTGATTCACATAGGGGTACATAACAACATCTTCTGTAAATATAGGAACTATATTTCGTATAGCATCATACATCTTTTTTGTATTCGTAGAAATTTGATCTTTTACGCCCAAATATTCTATTGCCTGAACAATAGTTATTAGTTCTATCGCAACAACTTCAAAAGCATTTTCTATAACCTTTTTTGTAATCAAGGCAGCATTTGTTCCCATACTTACAATATCTTGATTGTCGTTATTATTAGGGATACTATGCACATACATGGGGTTTGATAGCATTTGGTTTTCTGCTGTAGTAGATGTTGCTGTAAATTGAACTCCTTGCATTCCAAAGTTTAAACCTAGTTTGGCAAGGTTTACAAAAGGAGGAAGTATGTCGTTTAATTTAGAATTTAATAGGTAATTTAATTGACGCTCTGCTAGCATCGATAATTTGGTAACTACAATTTTTAACTTATCCATTTCTAAAGAAACATAGTCCCCATGAAAATTGCCTCCATGATATACATGTTTTTCTTTAACATCGATAATAGGATTATCATTAGCAGAGTTAACTTCTTCTATTAGGATTTTTTCAATATTGTTTAAAGTATCTAATACTGGACCTAATATTTGAGGAACACAACGTAATGAATAATATTCCTGAACTTTCTCTTTAAAAACAGTTACTTCGGTTTGATCTGTGTATAGATATTCTTCTCTTTTTCTGATTAAAGAACTACTTTCTAAATGCTCTCGCATTTGCTTAGCAATTTGTTGCTGTCCTACGTGCTTTTTTGCATGATTTAATTCTTGTGATAAATGGTCATCATACGCTTTTACAATTTCATTGATTGCACATGAAGCTGTAATCATCCAGTTTAATAGTCTTCTTGTGTAAATAGTATTTACTAGTCCCACTCCAGTCATCACAGACGTACCGTTCATTAAACCAAGTCCTTCTCGTAAAGCAATTGTAATGGGGTTGATGTTTTCTTGTTCAAAAACTTCTTCAGTGTTTTTTTGTTCTCCTTCATGAAACACTTCTCCTTCACCAATAAGAGTTAAAGCTAAATGTGCTAATTGAACCAAATCTCCACTAGCACCAACACCACCATGTTCATAAATAAGAGGTGTAATGTTTTTATTGATCAAAGATGTCATAACATCTACAACAGATTTGTGAACACCAGAATACCCTAGACATAGTGTATTTAAACGTGCTAACATTGCTGCTTTTACATACATGGGAGGAAGTGGGTTTCCTGTTCCCGAAGCATGACTTCGTATTAAGTTATATTGTAGCTGATTTCTTTCTTTGTCGTTTATCTTGTATTGTGCCATTGGCCCAAAACCAGTATTTACACCGTAAATGATTTTATTTTCAGAAAATTCTTTTAAAAAATTAAAACTTTCCTCTACAGTTGCTAGAACACTTTCGTCTATTGCAATCGATTCTTCTTTAAAAATAATGTTGAAAAAGTCCTGTATTTCTATTTTCCCTTTTAGTGTTAGCATCTATATTTTGCTCAAAATTTTAATGAATAATATTTTAATAACCAAAAATAAAACAGTTATTTTGGTTTGCAAATTTATAATAATTAAGGAATTAATAAGTACAATAGTGCTATGAATGATGAAAATATTGATGTTTTAGTAGTAGGGGCGGGACCTTCGGGGTGTGTTGCAGCTTCTTATTTACATAATAATGGTTATAATGTGAAGGTTGTTGAAAAGAGTCTTTTTCCAAGATTTGTAATCGGAGAAAGTCTTTTGCCAAGATGTATGGATCATTTTGAAGAAGTAGGACTATTAGATTGCTTAAAAGCATGTGAGTTTGAAGTAAAATCGGGAGCACGATTTATTAAAGGAGAGAAGATTTGTAATTTTGATTTTAGTAAAAAACATACAGAAGGTTGGGATTGGACATGGCAGGTACCTCGTGCAGATTTTGATTCGACTCTTACAAAAGAACTTATTAATAAAGGGGTAGATATCTGTTTTGAAGAAGAGGTTGTTGCTGTAGATTTTGAAGGGGAAATTTCAAAAACTACTATAAAAGATAAAGAAGGAAAACATCGTGTTATTACTGCAAAGTATGTTATAGATTCTAGTGGTTATGGAAGAGTACTACCCAGACTTTTAGATTTAGAACAACCGTCTGAGTTGCCAAAACATTCTTCGATTTTTACACATGTTAAGGATATTAATAGACCTGAAGGAGGTGAAGGGACACTTATCACGTTTGATGTGATTGATACAGAAACTTGGTTGTGGGTGATTCCTTTTTCTAATGGAGTTACTAGTATAGGATATGTAGGACCAACAGAATTTCTGGATTCATTTGAAGGTAATGCTACAGAGAAATTAACACAAATGTTACAACGTTCAGATTATTTTTATAAACGTTTTAAAGATGTTGACTTCATGTTTGATCCTATATCGATTAAAAATTATTCGAAATCTGTAAAACAATTATATGGCAAAGGATATGTATTAACGGGTAATAGTGCCGAGTTTTTAGACCCAGTATTTTCTTCTGGAGTTACATTTGCTACAGAATCTGCATTGTTAGCAGCAAAACTTGTTGCTAAAGAGTTGCAAGATGAAGCTGTAGATTGGGAAGAGGAATATACAGGATATATTAAAGGGGGTGTTAATGTTTTTGCGTCCTATGTAAAAGAATGGTATACAGGAAATCTTCAAAAGTTGTTTTTCCATCAACCAGAGAACCCAGAAATCAAGAGACAAATATGTGCGGTTTTGGCAGGTTACGTATGGGATAAAACAAACCCTTTTGTTACCAAACATAACAGATTAATTAAAACGGTTGCACATATGATAGATATGGAAACCGAAAAAGAAATCTAAAAAAAACATACACTACCCAAGTCGTTTTTTTGATACAAAATTCATCACTAATTAAGGGTAATTCATCACAAAACATACGTTAGACTTAATGTTGTAAGAGAGGATAACTATGTTTGCGAAAAATAGAATTACAATGAAAAACAGATGTCTACTCATATTGCTATTTATTACAATTAATGTATTCTCACAAGATCCTAAGCTCTCTGACAACTTTGTTGTAGATGTTGGAGAGAAATATGAAGAAACAGATGGGTATATGAAAGTGTTTTTTAAACACAAAGATTATGTGGTGGCTATAAACACTCAAAAATCAAATTTGGTTATTCAGAAACTTGATCCCAAAACCCTAAAAGAGATTAAAAGGATTACCGTAGAAAAATTCATGAAGGGTAAAGGCGGAAACAAAGAAATTATACAGATGGGCGATAAAGCTGTATTTTTCTACGAAGCCTGGAACGGGAAAGAAAAAATAGAGTCCTTGATGGCGGTACCCATTTCGTTAGACGATTTAACTGTAGGAGATCCATATACTTTTTTGAGTCAGCAAGGCAAAATAGTTATCGTTAGGCATAAACTTTCGGGTTCAAAGCCATTAAAAATGGGAGCATTTGGAGGGAAGTATTTTTTCAAAAAATCATTTGATAAACAAAAACTGTTGGTTAATTATAGGTTGAAACCTAAATTTAGAAGTGATAAGAAAAGTTTTGATCGGATTGCGATGCATGTTTTTGATGCTGATCTAAAACTAGAGTGGAATCAGGTTGTAGAAATGCCATATACAGAGAAAAAAATGAATAATGGTGATTATACTATTGATAGAGAAGGTAATTTTTATATGCTAGCCACCGTATATGAGGATGATAGTACAGATGAGAGAAAAAAGAAAGAAAAAAATGCAAATTACCATTTAGAATTATTTAAAGTGCAAAAGAACACCAATGTAATTGTTAAAAATAAAATAGAAATAGGGAATAAATTTGTTGATAAAGCAGCTCTTTATGAAAATGCGAAAGGAGATATTATTATAGGAGGTACTTGTAAAAATCCAGACCAAAAGAAAAGAGGATCATTATTTTTTTATGAAAATATAAAAGGCCAGCCCAACGGTATTTTTACAATTAATCTGACCCAGAAAGGAGGAGTTCGCGATTTTAAAAGCTATGATTTTCTGGTTGAGATGTTGACGAAATATTCTTCCCAAGATGAGAAAAAGAAAATTAAGGAAAAAGAAGAGACAGAAGGGCTAAAACCTGCTTTTTACTTTTTAGAGCTTAATGCTGTTGCTTTAAACAAAGATGGTAGCTTTTTAATTCTGGGAGAACAACGGTATATATTGCAAAAGACAGAAGATTTTGAGTTTCAAAATGTTCCAAAAATGATGAAAAAGAAGAAACTTGAGGTTTTTGATGAAGATGCTTTCTCTATGAGATTAGATCGTTTATCTTATCATTTTAGAGATATCTTAACTGCTAAAATAAACGCAGATGGAACATTGGCCTGGATGCATAAGTTACCTAAAAAGCAAAGGGGAGTAAAACAAAAAAGATCTATGTCATACACCCATATGTTTGCAGGGGATCATCATTATTTATTATACCTAGATAATATAAAAAACTTAAACTTACCGGATGATAAAGTTCCTCATCAGCATACTGATGGAAAAGGAGGGTATTTTACAGCTTATATTATCAATGATAAGACTGGTGAGGTCAAAAAAGAAGCATTGTTTAATACTCGGGATATTAAAGGTATAGAAATGGAGCATTTTGAAACCGATAAAATCTTACCGCTTTCTGATTCTGAAATTTTAATCGAAGGCTTTGATGGAAGAAACAAAGATTTTTTGGTAAAAGTGAGTGCGAAAGAGTGAGAAGCTATTGATCCTTTTTATGACCTAACAAA
Organism: uncultured Flavobacteriaceae bacterium; assembly: GCA_929200365.1. Taxonomy (GTDB): domain Bacteria; phylum Bacteroidota; class Bacteroidia; order Flavobacteriales; family Flavobacteriaceae; genus Aquimarina. Next base: position 36,003 of record CAKMZM010000009.1, read on the forward strand.
TATCAAAACAATAAATAAGACAGACCTTCAAGGTTTTTGAAACCCTGAAGGTCTATTATGATATGTTACCTATGCAAACGATCCAGGATTTCCATGACTTCTATTTTTTTTCGTACAGATACGGGTATGTTTTCTCCGTTTTTTAGCATAAGATACCCTCCATCGGTTTTGATAAAGGCACTAATGCATTGCAGATTAACCAGGTGGCTTTGATGCACTCTTAAGAACTGATAATTTTTGAGCATATCAGAAAAATATTTTAATGTTTTAGTTACAAAAATTTTCTTTTCATCCTGAAGATAAAAAATGGTGTTATTGCTAT
>CAKMZM010000010.1:0-14561 GCA_929200365.1 uncultured Flavobacteriaceae bacterium
AAGCATATTATATAATGTAGCCTAGAGCATGCTGAAAAAATGACTTTATTGATTTTTTAGGGTTTAATACCCCGAGGTAGTTTATTATGGAACAAAAACCAAAATTTTTGGATTAAAACCACTACTCACAAGGTAAGCTCATCAATCGGTTATATATTTATTCACCAATTCTATATATTTTTCTTTGGCTTCTTTTGGGGTGATTTTTTTTGCTTGAAAAAACGCATTTAGCTTAAATGCATTTCTAAGCTCACTATCTCCTGATGGGGTAAAAAAACCTTCAGTATATGTTGCTCGTTTATAATATGCATAGAAATGAAGCATAATGTCTGGAGGCAATTGTATTTTAGTATTGCAGGCACGTTGATACGCTTTATCGAAGGCAATATTTAATTCTTCTTCGGTCATGATTAAAGATTAGTAATAACACTTTCTCCTCCTTTTACCTTTTGATTTAAAGTAACATTTACTTCGGTTCCTATAGGTAAATATACATCTACTCTGGAGCCAAATTTAATAAAACCACTATCAGATCCCTGAACTACTTTTTCCCCTTCTTTAGCATAATTTATAATTCTTTTTGCAAGAGCTCCAGCGATTTGTCGATATAGTATTTCTATACTATTGTTTTTTACAACGACTGTTGTTCTTTCATTTTCTTCTGAAGCTTTGGGATGCCAAGCTACAAGATATTTGCCAGGGTGATATTTACTAAAAATGACTTCTCCATTTATAGGATGTCGTGTTACATGAACATTTATTGGAGACATAAAAATAGATACTTGCAAGCGATTATCTTTAAAGTGTTCTTTTTCATACACTTCTTCAATAACCACTACTTTTCCGTCAACGGGTGCAACTACAGTATTGTCATTTACTATTGTATTCCTCTTGGGATTTCTGAAAAATTGCAAAATTAAAATCAGAAATACTAATGAAACAGAAAATATGATAATTTGCCATTCATCTACTTGAATAGCTACGTAAGAGGCTAAATTAATGCCTAGGAATAATACAAGTGCTACTGATATTATTTTATATCCTTCTTTATGAAACATACTTTAATATTTGTAAAAATATATATAAAAATGGGCTAGCAAATATAACACTATCTAATCTATCATATATACCGCCATGCCCTGGCATTATAGTGCCACTGTCTTTAGCTCCAGCTTGTCTTTTAAACTTAGATTGTATTAAATCTCCCAGTGTACCAAAAATACTCATAATTATACTTGTAATCAACCATATTTCTATTGATAAAGTATCAGAAAATATAAAAATTAAATATCCAGCTAGTAACGAGAAGATAAACCCTCCAATAAAACCCTCTATGGTCTTTTTGGGAGATATTCGTTCTAATAGTTTATGTTTGCCAAAATTTTTCCCAATCAAATATGCAAAAGTATCATTGCACCAAGTGATAAAAAAGACTCCAGCAATAATAATAGGTTCATATTTGCCTGTGTAATTAGGAACAAGAGTCAAAAATACAATAGATGTAATTAGGTAAAAAATACTGGTACCATATTTTCGTTTTTCAAACATTGGTATAATACGAATCGTAACCAAATCTTTTACTAAAAACAGTTCTGTGATAATAGTGAGAGCTAAAACAGGAAGAATAAGATAAAAATACAGCTTTTCCTGAAATAAATTTAATACGATGATGAGTGTAATAAATATTACATACAATCTTTTATTTTTAAGGTAGATTAACTTTTGAAACTCATATATAGTAATTATTCCAAAAATCAAAAATATCCCCAAAAAAGTATATTTAGAAATAAATATTGACAGTAATAAAATAGAGACGTATAAAAGCCCCGATAAAGATCTTGTAAGCAGTTCCTTCATATTATAAATCTTCCAGCAGCAGCAAATATAAATTTTTTGAACTACTTCCATAGCTTAAGAAATCCTTTTCTTTTTGTGGTTCAAAATCTTTGATTGTAGTAATGTTAGAAGGAATAGAGTTTTTATTTTTATTTTTTATACCTTTTAATCCTTCGCCAATATTCTTAACTAGTTGACTGGTACCTGCTAAAATCACAAAGTGATCAGGGAGTTCTATAAGTTTTTTCTCTCTGAGTTGGTTTGAAGATACCAATATAGCTCCACTATCTGCAATTAAATATTCGCAAGTTGCAAAAAAGAAAGATGCAGAAAACTTTTTGACATAATTTAGATTGAAACCAGAGAATTTATGCTCTAAGGCAATATCAAAACAACATACGTCTTTCTCATACCAATCATTTTCCAAAAGTATTTTATCAAAAGAATCAGAAACTTCATTTTCAGTTTCACAATAAAGAAACTTACCGCCATTTTTTTTGAAATTTATCATAAAACTTTCATCAATCGGTAAGTCAATTTCTGGCATATACTTACTGCGGTCATCTATGCGATGTTCTTTATTCTTTTGGTCTGATTTAGATTTGGAGGAAAATATTCTTCTAAATAGACTCATTGCTTAGATTAGGATTGTAATATTACAGTTTTATGTTATCTTCAAAGATAAAAAAAATCTTAACCTAATATTCCGTTAGATTAAGATTTTTCAATTTAGATATAAAAAAATAATATGTTTATGAAGGTTCGTTAATGATTTCTTCTTCTTTTTTTCCGAATGGTCTTTCTCCAAAAATTTTCTCTAGATTATCTTTAAAAATCACTTCTTTTTCTAATAAAACTTCGGCTAATTCGGTTAATTTATCTTTGTTTTTTTCTAATAATTTGATTGCACGTTGATATTGATCTTCAATTATATTCGAAATTTCTTTATCAATAAGCTCACTAGTTTGTTCACTATATGGTTTTGTGAAATTATATTCACTTTGTCCAGAAGAATCATAGTAGGTAAGATTTCCTACTTTATCATTTAACCCATATACTGTAACCATAGCTCTTGCTTGTTTAGTTACTTTTTCCAAATCACTTAGTGCACCAGTAGAAATTTCATTAAATATTACTTTTTCTGCGGCACGACCTCCTAATGCTGCACACATTTCGTCAAGCATTTGATTTGGTCGCACAATTAATCTTTCTTCTGGCAAATACCAAGCGGCACCCAGAGATTGCCCTCGAGGTACTATAGTAACTTTTACTAATGGAGCAGCATGTTCTAACATCCAGCTTACAGTTGCATGACCAGCTTCATGAAAAGCGATAGCTCGTTTTTCTTCTGGAGTAATAATTTTATTCTTTTTTTCTAACCCTCCTACAATCCTATCTACTGCATCAAGAAAATCTTGTTTTCCAACTGCTTTATTACCTTTTCTCGCAGCAATCAAAGCAGCTTCATTACATACGTTTGCAATATCAGCACCAGAGAATCCTGGAGTTTGTTTTGCCATGAATTCGGTGTCGAGTTCATTTTCAACTTTCTTTAATGGTTTTAAATGAACATCAAATATTTCTTTACGCTCACGAATATCTGGAAGATCTACATATATTTGTCGATCAAAACGACCAGCACGTAATAATGCTTTGTCAAGTACGTCTGCACGGTTGGTAGCAGCTATAACAATTACATTGGTATTTGTACCAAAACCATCCATTTCTGTAAGCAGTTGATTTAGAGTATTTTCTCTTTCGTCATTAGATCCCGAAAAATTACTTTTACCTCTTGCTCTACCCACTGCATCAATTTCATCAATAAAAATAATAGCAGGTGATTTTTCTTTTGCTTGTTTAAACAAATCTCGAACACGAGAGGCTCCTACACCTACAAACATTTCTACAAAGTCTGATCCTGATAAAGAAAAGAAAGGTACTTTTGCTTCGCCAGCTACAGCTTTGGCTAATAAAGTTTTACCTGTCCCAGGGGGACCTACCAATAGCGCTCCTTTAGGGATTTTGCCTCCTAATGAAGTATATTTTTCGGGGTTTTTTAGAAAATCTACAATTTCCTGCACTTCTTCTTTTGCGCCTTCTAATCCAGCTACATTTTCAAAAGATACTTTAACCTCAGTGTTTTGATCAAAAAGCTTAGCTTTAGATTTTCCAATATTAAATATTTGTCCACCACCAGCACCACCAGCACCACCACTCATTCTTCGCATGATAAATATCCATACTCCTATTATAAGTGCAAATGGTAGGAGAGTAATAAAAATTTCTCCCCAAACATTACTTTCGGTGTCGTAATTTACCTGAGTTGATAACCCATTTTCCTTTTTTATTGTGGCAATTTTATTTTCAAAATTTTGTAAGTCACCAAACTCAAATTGATAATCTGGATCACTAGGACTTATAGGTAGAAGAGAATTTTTCTTGTTTTTTTGATGTTTATCTAATGACTTGGCTTCATTAGTAAGAAAAACCTTGGCATTTCTGCGATTTACAATCACCACTTTTTCTACTTCTCCATTACTTAAAAAATTATGAAATTCAGAAGGAGAGGTAGTAGGAGCAGAGCCTAATCCGCTTCCTCCTATGAAATTCAATATTAAAAATCCAATGATAATAATTGCATAAATCCAATATGCACTAAATTTTGGTTTTTTATTCGGTTCTGTTTTTTTATTTTCTTTCGCCATTTACGGTTTCCTTTTAATAATTTGTTTCGATAACTGTAGTTTTTGCATCTCCCCAAAGTCCTTCTATATCATAGAATTCTCTGATGTGTTTTTGAAAAACGTGCACAACAACATTTACATAATCAATCAATACCCATTCTGCATTTTCGCTACCTTCAATATGCCAAGGCTTATCTTTAAGTTCTTTGCTTACTGTTTTTTGGATAGAGCTAACAATTGCGTTTACTTGCGTATTAGAAGTTCCGTTGCAGATTACAAAGTAATTACAAACTGTATTTTCGATATCTCTGAGATCTAAAATGTTTATATCTTTACCTTTTACTTCTTCAATACCTTTTAATATTTGAGTAATTAATTGATCGTTACCGATTTCTTTTTTAGTCATGCAATTTTTTAATTTGTGTAAAGTTATTACTTTTTATGATTTTAATGTCTGTATTAGTCGGACATTTGTAAAACTTTTACACCTTACATATGGATATAATCAAAGTTGATGCCATTGACTCTACAAATACTTTTCTAAGAGATTTGAATCGAGAAAAGCATTTTACAGTTCCAGTTTGTGTAGTAGCAAGAAAACAACTATTGGGTAAGGGGCAGATGGGGACTATCTGGCAAAGCAACCCAGGAGAAAACCTTACATGTAGTGTATTTATGCCTATTGAGCAACTGCATTTAAAGAAACAGTTTTATGTTTCTATAGCTACATCATTAGCTGTTTATGATACTTTAAGACGTCTTATGGTTACTAAATTATCTATAAAATGGCCTAACGACATTCTGTCAGATAAACAGAAATTATGCGGTATTTTGATAGAAAATGTGATTAAAAATGGCAGTGTAATAGGAGCTATTATAGGGATAGGGATTAATATTAATCAAACAAAATTTAACAACTTACCCCAAGCTGGTTCTTTAAAACAAGTTTTGGGTCAGAGTTTAAATATAGAAGAGGTTTTACAATTAGTGTTAATTCAATTAGAAAAACGATTTTCTGAGTTGTATATTTCTAATTTTGAAAAACTTAAAAAAGAGTATGAAACTGTACTTTTTAGAAAAAATAAAGCTTCTACATTTATAGATGCAGAGGGCGAATCTTTTGTGGGTATTATCCAAACTATTACCAATGAAGGTAAGCTTCAAGTTTTAATAGAGGATGAAATTATCTCTGATTTTGACCTCAAAGAGATTAAACTATTGTACTAATTACAGTTCACCTATGTTTTTTATAAGCGTATTGATAAAATTTTGGATGGGATTTTTAATCATCATCGACATCATAGCATTAAACTGACCATCAAAAGTGAGTTTTGCTGTGCTTTTACCATCTCCAGTATCAACAATATCTGCAGTTAATGTAAAAGGAAGTTTATCGCTAGCAGCACCAAGAACTACTTGACTCGGACTCGTGCTTTCTTTTTGATCTAATACTAATTCTGGCATTCCTTTTAATTGGAAAAGAAATCTGGAATCATTTATCTTTTCAAATTTTTGTTTACTGTCTGGCATTAGTTGCTCAAAGTTTTCAACTTTAGTTAAAAACTCAAATACATCTTCTGCCGTTTTATTTACAGTAACAGTAGGGCTTTCTAAGTTCATAATGTTATTAAATTGTTTTGATATACCACTCAGCAGGATTTGTTCTCCAGCTTTGTAATGTTTGTTGTTGTTGTTGTGTAATATAATCGGTGTCTAGTGCCTGTTCTAAAAGGTTGTCATAATTGCTTAACGTATGCAAAGGCAATACCGCTTCTTTAAAATTCTGTACAGCAATATCAAAACCATAATTAAATATAGCTACCATTCCTTTTACATTAGCATCGGCTTCTTTTAAAGCTTTTACAGCATTAAGGCTACTTTTTCCTGTACTAATTAAATCTTCGACAACCACAACATTTTTATGAGTTGGAACGATACCTTCTATTTGATTTTTTCTGCCATGTTTCTTCGCCTCAGGTCGTACATAAATAAATGGAAGATCTAATTGTTCTGCAACAAGAATTCCTATGCCAATTGCACCTGTAGCAACTCCCGCAATTACATCAGGTTTGCCATATTCTTTTTTTATAAACTCAGCAAGATGCTTACTCAGAAAATTTCGAATTTCTGGATACGAAAGCGTAATTCGATTATCACAATAAATAGGAGATTTCCATCCAGATGCCCAGGTAAATGGTTCTTGTGGTTTTAATTTAATTGCATTAATTTGCAGTAGTAGTTCAGCAGTTTTTTTTGCTGTATCTTTATCAAAAATCATAGTTGCAAATGTATAAAGTTTTTGTGAATAATACTCCTATTATTCTGTCTACAAAAAAGTCGATCGAAGATTATGAAATGATCCCGATAAAAGAAGCTAGCTTTCCCACAATTATAAGAGATATTCTAAGTAAGGAGGCAATACATGAACAAGCAAAATACCATCTCTATCATAAAAAAGAAGATAAACTAATAGAACATTTATATTCAAAATTACCAGTAGTGATAGCTGGAGGAGGAAAGGTGTATAATGATAATAAAGAAATTTTGTTTATTCGCCGTAATGGGAAATGGGATCTGCCAAAGGGTAAAGTTGAAAAAAAGGAAGATATGGAAACTACAGCAATCAGAGAAGTAGAGGAAGAGACAGGGGTTTCGGGATTAGAGATTACTAAATTCTTATATCGAAGCTATCATATTTTTAAAAGAAATGGAGAGTTTCGGTTAAAGGTTACATACTGGTTTGAGATGAAAACCAACTATGAAGGAGAGTTAGTACCACAAAAAAATGAAGGCATTACTAAGGTAAGGTGGAAGAATACTAAAAAAGCTAAAAAAGCTTTACAAGATTCTTATGAGAATATTAAACTACTGTTTTCACATGATTATTTATCATAAATGTTGTTTTCTTATCATTGAACTCATCTTGAGTAGTAGTTTTTTTTAAGCCGAAAAGTTTGGCTTTTGTGCCGTAATGCAGTTAATTTTTTTAAGCATAGCCTTAGTTGCGTTGAGAAAAACAGCAAAATTACGGTATAAAATGTGAATTTTGCAGGCAAAAGCATTACTCAAGATGAGTTCATTAATAGCGTTTTGATAAAGAATAATTAGTTCTGCAATTTTAATACCTGATAATGAAATGAAAATTAATGTATTTGTACTTCTTTTTCTAATTATTTTTTGTGTTGTCGCTTGTAATACTAGAGAAAGAAAAGAAAAGATCATATCTAGTGACCTAGACCTAGATTCTGCTCACACATATATACGCTCTAATCATTCGCATTATACACAATTTTCTGATTACAATTTCATAACAGAGCAACAATGGGACAGTCTAAATAAGATAACTCATCATTTTAAGCCTGCGTCTGGATATAGTATTCATAAAGACTATAAAACTTTTGGATGGCATATGTTTTCTAAAGGATCGGCTTATAAGAGTTACAATTTCTCACTACTATGGGGTGTTTCTTATTTTTCATATATGGTTAATGCCGAGACAGGAAGCTATGATACTATTCATCAATGGAAAACAACTGCTTTGGTAGATAGTGCAAAAGTGAATAATTGCAAAGTATTTCTTACTGTGTCTAATTTTGGTGAAAAAAGAAATACTCAATTTTTAAAGAATCCAAAAGCCCAAAAAACTCTTGCAGATAGTTTAAGTGTATTGCTGAATCTTAGAAAGGCAAATGGTATAAACATAGATTTTGAAGGAGTTTCATCAAAAGACAAAAAAGAATTTAATCAGTTCATTGTTGTATTATCAGATAGGTTGCATAAGGTAAATCCTGATTATATGGTTTCGGTGGCATTATATGCGGTTGATTATCATAAAATATTTGATATAAAAACGATTGATTCTTCGGTAGATTTTTATACCCTTATGGGGTATGATTATTATGGAGGGTTTAGTAAACATGCAGGACCAGTTTCTCCATTAAAAAGTAGTAAGCAATGGGGGGTACATAGTCTTGAGTATTCTGTAGATTATTATCTAAACAAAGGTGTTAAACCAGATAAGCTAATAGTAGGATTACCCTATTATGGAGACAAATGGAAAACCGAAGACGCTACCATACCAAGTATAGCCAAAAAATTTCTTTCTCATGAGATGTATAGTACAATACAAGAATTGCTTGATACAAAAAAATATAAAATAAGTTTTGATACAGTAAGTGCTACGCAATATGGTATATATGAAGAAAAAGGAGTAACAAAACAACTTTGGTTTGATGATAGCCTTTCATTATCCTATAAATATGATTGGATTAAACATAAAAAACTAGCTGGAGTAGGAATATGGGGGTTAGGGTATGATCATGGTTATACAGAATTATGGGAACTCATGGCTAACAAGTTTGGGCAAAAACAATAGGGCTTTCTAGCTTTGTCTTATTTTATTTCAAAATTCGATATATAGGATATCGCATATGAGCCTTTTCATAATTATCAGATTGTTTATGTAGCCAATCTAACTGTGTATACCAATTATTAGCAAAAGCTGTATCCTTTTTCTTATTCTCAAACTTGATTCTTAATTTATTATTATTCTTTAATAATTCAGCAGCTTTATCCTCCCATACATAAGGAGAAAACCCTTCTTTCTGCTGTAAAATAGTGTCAAAAAAATTCCAATTAAAGAAAGAATCCAAAGCTTCAGGTTCTAAAGTTTCCATAAGATATCTAAATGCTCTTTGATCTGTTTTGATAATAATATCTCCTTTTTTGAAGGTGATCTTTTCAATGTTTTTTTTAACCGAGGTTTGATAATGTAAATAATGACCTTCAAAAGGAGAGTTTTGTGTCTTGTACTCTCTAATATCATAGGTTTCAACCGAAATTGTGGAATCTCTTTCTAAAGGTTTAAATACTACGTGATTTAGAGCAAGTAGTTCTATCACTTTCCACCAACCTTGAGAAATAACATACGCTTTTGGAATATCTATTTTAGTAGTGGGGGTAAAATAGTTTTTATATACTACTTCTTTTGTATATGGTTTATCCCTATAATACTTTAGTCGTTTTTTGCCTGTAATATCGCTATCAATAAATTCACCCTCATATCCTTTAAAGCTAAATTTAGAACTTTTGGTGCTATCTACTTTCCAGTTTGTGAAATATGTTTTTTCTTTTGCTTGTTCGGCAAAGGTTTGTTCTCGTAATGAACGAATTTTTGCACCATCTTTTTCTATAATTTCAATCATAGATTTCATTAGTTCATAAGTGCCTTCAACCCTTGGTTTGTATGGTTTTAACATGTGAGTTTCTACCATCATTCCCAAAGTATTCCAAAGGGTTGTGTATCCTGTAGAATATCGAGGAGAGTCCATAAATTGAGTCCATCCTTTTTCGGGAGTAGTTCCCCAAACATTTACATAAGGTGTAATATCCCATTTTTTTGTCTTGAGTGAGATCTCTAGGTGTGGGCGCATTTCTTTATGCAAATAATTCCCTAATTCACCACCCAATTTATTATGTTGAGTAAATAAATGGGTAAGTATATATTGGTAATCTGCCCCATTACTTACATGATTATCAATAAAAACATCTGGCTGCACTATATGAAAGATTTTAGCAAAAGCTTGTGCATTTTTAGTATCATTTTTTATGAAATCTCGATTCAAATCATAATTACAAGCGTTCCCTCTAAAACCATATGCTTTTGGACCATTCTGGTTGGTTCTCGTTCCCGAATTTCGGTTTAATGCACCGCCAATATTATATATAGGAATGGTAGTCAAAACTGTATTCAAAGGAGCATCTATTTTACCTTGAGCAATATCTCTATATAGCAACATTGTGGCATCAATACCGTCGCTTTCACCAGGATGAATCCCATTATTAATTAAAAGCACACGTTTTGTTTCTCTAATTTTTTCAAAATCAAAAACATGATCTGGATTTAGGGTAACGATATGTAGTGGATGTCCGCTATCGGTCATTCCGATTTCCTGAATATGAATTGAAGGGTAAGTTTCGGCCAAATTTTTATAATACGCAATAACTTCGGTATATGTTGGAGTTTCAGTACCGTTACTTTTTTCAAAAGTAGTAGTGAAATCAAAGTTTTGAGCACTTTGTTTTTCAGAAGTATTACAGGATATAATACTAAGAAAACCCAGAATAATTGTAATTTTTTGCATTTGTATTGAATATGAGAAGGCTAAATATACTAAAGATTTCAGGCTTTAAAATTCTTTACAGGGATTTAGTAAAATTTTATGAGACAAGCGATAAGAATCTGTTTTACTTGTAGAGCTATAAAATAACTGTATTTTTGCACCCTTAAATACGATAACTATGACTGAGTTTGTAAGAAAAAGAGTAGCAAACGCCAAAAATGATATTTTATCAGGTTTAACAGTAGCATTGGCTTTGGTTCCCGAAGCAGTTGCATTTGCCTTTGTAGCAGGAGTTGATCCATTGGTTGGATTATATGCAGCATTTATGATAGGGTTGATTACTTCTGTTTTTGGTGGTCGCCCAGGTATGATTTCTGGAGCTACAGGAGCATTGGCGGTTGTTATGGTTAGTCTTGTTGCAGAAGGAAACGCGATGGGAGCTCCCGAAGAAGAATTAGGATTATATTACCTGTTTGCAACCGTAATTCTTATGGGGATTATTCAGATGCTGGCTGGGGTTTTTAAGCTGGGTAAATTTGTACGTTTGATTCCACACCCGGTAATGATGGGGTTTGTAAATGGTTTGGCTATCGTAATCTTTTTGTCGCAATTAGGGATGTTTAAAGAAGGGGTGAAAGATGTATTTGGTAATGACAAATATGTTACAGAATCTCTTGAGAAAAAAATTGAAATTAGAGAAGACAACATAGCTTATGATATAGTAACAAATAAAGCTCTGTTTACTTTTGAGAACAATAAGTTATCAGACATTGGTTCTAAGAAGGGAGAGTACATTGTGTATGAAGGTCAGGTTTTTGATTTGGATACCAAAGAAGTAGTCTTTAATTATGATGATAATGCGATGTATAGTATTGCTAAAAAAAGAAAAGCAAAATCCTGGCTACCTACAAATCAATTAGTATTAATGTTAGGGCTGGTATTACTTACAATATTAATTATGTGGGGATTACCTAAGTTAACAAATAAACTTCCAGAAGCATTATTGGCTATTATTGTAGTTTCTGCTATAGTGATTCTAGGAAAACTTGATGTAGCTACAGTAGGAAGTTTTATTAGAGATGGAGGAGGAGAAGGACTTAAAGGAGGTTTACCACAGTTTCAGCTTGATATTTTTACCAAAATACCATTTACCTGGGAGACATTTCGGTTTATAGGGCCATATGCAATAATCCTTGCTGCTATTGGCTTGATAGAATCATTAATGACATTAAATCTAATTGATGAATTAACTGAAACCAGAGGGGATTCAAATAGAGAATGTATGGCTCAAGGAGGTGCTAATATCATTACAGGATTTTTTGGTGGTATGGGAGGTTGTGCGATGATTGGTCAATCTATTATTAATATTAAAGGTGGTGGGCGTACCCGGCTTTCGGGTATTGTTGCTGCTGTAACATTATTGTTATTTATCTTATTCGCTTCGGGATTAATTGAGCAAGTTCCTATCGCAGCATTGGTTGGGGTAATGTTTATGGTAGTCATAGGCACTTTTGCATGGTCTAGTTTTAGAATCCTTAATAAAATCCCTTTGGCAGATGCTACTGTATTGATAGCAGTTTCTTCATTAACGGTATTTTTTGATTTGGCAGTTGCAGTAATAGCTGGTGTGATTATGTCTGCTCTGGTATTTGCTTGGGAAAATGCAAGACGTATTCGGGCAAGAAAACATGTACGTGAAGATGAAACTAAAGTATATGAAATATGGGGCCCGCTTTTCTTTGGAAGCATTCAGGCATTTAATAATAAATTTGATGTAGCAAATGATCCCGAAAATGTAGAAATTGATTTTATAGAATCACGAGTTAGTGATCACTCGGCATTAGAGGCTATTTTTAATCTTGTCGGGAAATATGAAGATGCAGGAAAAAAAGTAAAAATTAAACACCTTAGTGAAGAGTGCCAGGCTCTTATGATTAAGGCTTCTCCCAGATTAGCCAGTGTTATCGAAAACGATATTGATGATCCAAGATATCATGTGATGGCCAAAGCGATGGAGTAAAGTCTCTTATATTTGTAGAAAATAGAATGTTGGTTTTTAGAATGATTAAAATATCTTTAAAAATCATCTCAGTACATGATAAAAAATATTTTTAAGAAGATAAGAGTTTAAAAATCAAAACTTTATCGTCAAACCCCTTGTTAGACCTTGAAGGTTTTTAAAACCTTCAAGGTCTTGATAACGAATCAGCTACATAATTTTGAATACAAAACAGAGGTTTTTTGTCATGTACTAAAAAAAAATAAATTATTTTTCAAAATAGTTTAGTTGCAATAAACAGTAAGGATTTTAAACATGCTCTTAACTTGAAATACACCAAAAATAAATTTAATATGAATTTTTCATAGCGTTTACTTATTGGATACTTGACATTGATACCTATAAATATTGCCCTTTGTTTTATCCCATTAACACAAGATTTTACATTCACACATAGCAATTCTGGGGGTTTTTTATTTTTGAAATCAAATAATTATATTTCGCTCTATTCCATAGAACCATCTTTAATTATTTATTTTGTATTCCTTGTCCCAGTACTTTTACTTATAGAAAATCAACTGATTTCTAAACCATATACACTCCTTCATAAATTATTATTTTTTTTCAAAGCTTTTTGTGCTTGTGGAATATATTATACACTTATATAGAAATATCATTTGCTATAAGCAAACCGGTATATGAAAGGGGCTTTCCTTTTCTTTTTTTTGTAGAATTTATATACCTTATTTGGAGTATTATAATTTTTGTAAATTCTACAAAAAAAGAACATATAAAATACATACAGGTGTAATATTTGTGAGTTTTAATGAAGTGTAAAATTAAGAGTTAAAGTTATGTATTTTTGAAGAAACTTCTCCTAAACAGTTTTGTTATACACAATGAGTTTGTCACTTAAACCACTTCATTGTAAAAAACTTCCGTACTTAATACTATGCAAGAGTTTTATGGCTCCATAAGAAAAGAAAGCATACTCCTATTATATCGCATTTTATAATTCATTTTAACTAATTAGAACCATTATATCAAACTGGAAATCATCTCAGGTTTTCTGGGATGTTTTTAGCACTATTGGATGTCATGCCAGAAAACCTGGGGCGACTTCAGTATAACATAATGTGCTCCCAGAAAATCTGACAAGATATAGTGTAGTCCTTTAATGATCCCTGATTTTGGGAGAATTTTTTGGGTTAAAGTAACTATTCCCCTGTTCAATACTATAGTATAGTAACAACTTTTGACTCATAATGAGTCAAATTTGTCATTATTTAAAGAGAAAAGCATGGTCTTTAGCAAAAAACTTATGACATGAATAGACCTCTGTATCTAAGAATCTATACAATTTTGAGACTAATGGAGATAAATAGTTACTTTATAGCTACAAAAATATCTACTTCGGCATCTGTAGGGTTTACGGCATCTTCTCCATATACTTCAAAATCGGTGGTATATGTTCTATCCAGATCTATTTCCCATATATTAACCCATTTGTCATAGATTACACCTTTAGTAATATCTCCCTTGGCAGTAAATCGAGAGTAGCTGCTTTTTTCAATTTGCACACTGGTCATTCCTGGTGGGATAGTATCTATGTTTGCGACTTTACACCCTATGATTGTAGTGTATCCTTCGGTATGGTCACTTTCATAATCTGTGTATACAGCATAGATAGTATCTTCAAGTTTATTTGGGATCTTATGCATTGTACCTTCAGACATAAAAGTATTCCATAGATTAGGAATATCTTCTGCAAATTGCTCATTTTTTTTAGTTGTACGTACCGAAATCCCAACGATCCAGAAAGGTTCGATTTTTGTTTTTATCATAATTATTTGATGTTAGAAATTAATAGTACAACAAAACTAAATGCAGATAGTGACAAAGGTATGTCAAGAAGGGTTT
>CAKMZM010000010.1:14661-35903 GCA_929200365.1 uncultured Flavobacteriaceae bacterium
AATAGTACAACAAAACTAAATGCAGATAGTGACAAAGGTATGTCAAGAAGGGTTTATAATTTGCATTATTTTAATTCAAAGTAAGCCCCATTTGGGCAATGTCGTTTAGTTAAGGTTTGATTGTTAGGAGCAATAAGGACCCATCGCTTTTTGTCATCAAGTCTGGTATCTTCTATAAGTTTATAATTGAGTTTTTCTGTGTAAAACTGAATAGCTTCATCATAATCTTTTACAACCAGAGCGATAGCTCTTATTTTTCTTTCCATAACAGCGTGTTATCTTACACGAACTGTATCTGGAACTAATTCAGAAACATCTCCACCATTACGAATTACATCACGAACAATAGAAGAGGAGATATAACTTTTGCCAGAAGAGGTTAATAAAAATACGGTTTCGATATCCGACATTTTCCTGTTGGTATGTGCAATGGCTTTTTCAAACTCAAAGTCACCTGGATTACGAAGGCCTCTTAATATAAAATCGGCATTCTGTTGTTTACAAAAATCTACAGTTAGACCTTTGTAGGTCATTACCTTAATTTTAGGCTCATTCTTAAAAGCTTCTTCTATAAATTGCTTTCGTTCTTCAAGAGAAAACATATATTTTTTCTCAGAGTTTACACCTATGGCAAGGATAATTTCATCAAATAGGGTAAGACCTCTTTCAATAATGTCATAATGTCCTAAAGTAATGGGGTCAAATGATCCGGGAAAAACAGCTCTTCTCATTGGTGATTATTAATTATTGTATCTACAAAGATAATCCAAATTATAGATTTATAGATTGTACTTCTATTTTTGTAAACGTATACAGGATTCTATAGCATTAGAAAATAATTCTTTTAGGCTAATTCCAGCTTTTTCTGCTTGTTGAGGTAAGATACTGGCTTCACTTAATCCGGGATTAGTGTTTATTTCTACAAAGTAAGGTTCTCCGTGATGAAAAATATATTCGCTTCTCGAAAATCCTTTCATTTTTAAAACCTGATATACTTTTAAAGCCAAATCTTTAACTTTTTGAGTATCTTCATCAGATAAACGGGCAGGGGTAATTTCTTCAGACTTACCCATGTATTTGGCTTCGTAGTCAAAAAACTCATTTTCAGATACAATTTCAGTTATTGGTAATACGATATCTTTTCCATTATGTTGGATTACTCCTACAGATACTTCGGTTCCGCTTAAAAAAGATTCAATAATAATCTCATCATCTTCTTTGTAAGCCACTTCTATTGCGGGTAGAAGATCTTCTATGGTCTTAACTTTAGAAACGCCATAACTACTACCAGCTTTATTCGCTTTTACAAAGCAGGGTAGTCCTACCGTATCTATAATGGCTTTGCTATCTATGGTATCGCCTTTATTCAAGAAATAGTTAGTGGCAGTGGGTATTCCATAAGGTTTTAAAGCACTAATACAATCGCGTTTATTAAAAGTAAGCGCTGCGGGATAAAAATCACAAGCCGTTTGCGGAATCTGAATTAATTCAAAATATGCTTGTAGTAAACCATCTTCACCAGGCGTACCATGTACAATATTAAAAGCAGCATCAAAAGTAATTTTAGATCCTTCTATGCTTAACGAAAAATCGTTTTTATCAATACTATACTTTTGATCATTATCATCTACATAATACCAGCTATCTTTAGTAATGTGAATGCGAAATGGGACATATAAATCTCTATCGAGATATTTATACACAACATTTCCACTTTTAACCGAGATTTCGAATTCGCTGGAATATCCACCCATTAAAATGGCAATGTTTTTTTTCATCGAGTGACTTTTGAAAACAAAAGTATCATTTATCTTATAAGAAAAGTGTAAAACTTTCTGTTTTTATATATTTGTCAAATTATAAAATGAGCCATTACAATAAATTTAGTATTAATAATTTAGGATGATTATTGGTGAATTTTGTTTTCATAGCCAAGAAGGTTATGTTTAACTATAAAAATAATTAGGTATAGAACAGATGAGTGTATTTATAAATTTCTTTAGAGATCTTTTCAAGTTTATGTATAGTAAACTATTTTTGATACAATTGATTATAGCAGTTGCAATGCTTGCTATCTTATCTTATGTTACATTAGAGTGGTTAGAAAGCACAACAAATCATCATCAGCGTATTGTAGTACCAAGCTTAAGTAAAAAAACACTAGATGAGGTGGGGAAGATACTGGAAGAGAAAGAGTTGAGATATGAAGTTCAGGATTCTGCAAACTTTAACCCTGATTATCCAAGATATTCTGTATTAGAACAGAACCCTGTTGCTGGTAGTGAGGTAAAAGAAAATCGTAAAATATACGTAACCTTAAATCCATCGGGTTATCGTAAAATAGAAGTCCCAAATGTAGTACAGCAAACCAGAAGACAGGTAGAACCAAAACTGGTTGCTCTTGGATTTAAAATAGGCTCTGTTACATATCAACCCAATATTGCCAGAGATATGGTGCTAGAATTGAGACATAATGGCAAACGATTAAAGCCAGGGACAAAACTAATGAAAACTTCGGTTATAGATTTAGTTCTGGGAGATGGAGAAAGAGAAACTGTAAACTTATCTAATTGATTTTGAAAGAAAATGAAGATACAGAAGACTTTGATGCTAATGAGGGTGACCTTTATGAGCATTATCGTTTTGTGGCAGGAGCAGGCCAGATACCATTAAGGGTAGATAAGTTTTTAATGAACTTTGTTGAGAATGCAACTCGTAATAAAATACAACAGGCCGCAAAAAACGGAAGCGTTTATGTAAATGATATTTCGGTAAAATCAAATCATAAGGTAAAACCAAATGATATTGTAAGGGTATTGTTTTCTCATCCTCCTTATGAAAATTTACTAACCCCAGAGAACATTCCCTTAGATATTGTGTATGAAGATGATGTGTTGCTGGTGGTTAATAAACCAGCAGGGATGGTCGTACACCCTGGTCATGGTAACTATTCGGGAACCCTAATTAATGCTCTGATTTATCATTTTGATAACCTTCCAAACAATAGTAGTAATCGACCAGGATTAGTACATCGTATTGATAAAGATACCAGTGGACTGTTGGTGATTGCCAAGACAGAAGAAGCTATGACCCATCTGTCAAAGCAGTTTTTTGATAAAACCAGTCAGCGTGAATATGTAGCAATTGTATGGGGTAATGTAATAGAGGATAAAGGAACAATAGAAGGTAATATAGGACGCCATCCTAAAAACAGACTACAAAATACTGTTTTTGAAGGTGATGAATCTGATAAAGGAAAACCAGCAATCACGCATTATAAAGTGATAGAACGACTAGGATATGTTACCTTGGTTTCTTGCAGATTAAAAACAGGAAGAACGCATCAGATTCGGGTACATATGAAGTATATTGGTCATACTTTATTTAATGATGAACGCTATGGCGGAGAGAAAATATTAAAAGGAACTACGTTTACCAAATACAAGCAATTTGTAGAAAACTGTTTTAAAGTTTTACCTCGACAAGCTTTACATGCCAGAACTCTTGGTTTTGAACATCCCATAACCAAAGAACAAATGCATTTTGAAGCGCAAACACCAGAAGATATACAACAATGTGTAGAACGTTGGAGGAAATATGCCAAAAATCAATTGTTAGGAGAATAAATACGAATACCTGCTTTGAGATATATTTAAACAGAAATTTAGCTTTTAAAATATTCAAATAATGGAATTTTCTTTTTTTAGAGATTTCTATTTTCATAAGAGTCAATATTTCTAGATACGATTTTTAGGTCTTTATGAAATCATAATAACCTAATAAAGAAGAAGAAATCATTTTTTTTCTTTTCCTTACTTTGTAACACTACTAAGAGGTATAATCCCGAGTGCTTTGAACAATTGATAAAAAAACAATTGTTTTTTGCCATAATCAAAGGTTACCAAAACTTTATTTTGAAATAAATAAGAATTACTGATCAAATAACACTATCTTTGCGTTTTAATACATTATAATGAATAAAGGAACAGTAAAATTTTTTAATGACTCCAAAGGATTTGGATTCATAACAGAAGAAGGATCAAACAAAGATCATTTTGTACACATTTCAGGTTTAATTGACGAAGTGCGTGAAGGTGATGAAGTAGAGTTTGATCTACAAGAAGGTAAAAAAGGATTGAACGCGGTAAACGTGAAAGTATTATAATATACATTTGACTTTTTTAAAACACAAGCCCATCAAAAGATGGGCTTTTTTTTGTATTAGAACTTTTTATAACCATGGCAAGAACACTCTTTGCTCTTGGCACAGGGATGTTTATTTTTGTTTTTTAAAAATCAGTTGTTTATGTTTGTTCTGAATGCGTTTGGTTATCAGGGATACCATTATGATCCCGATAAAATTAGTCAACAGATAGAAGAATACACAGAAAAATCAAAATAACTTTTATAAATACCTAAATAGAGAATAAATACAGGTACAAATTTTAATTCTCAATAGACAATTGTATTTTTGATTGAAATGGTTTAAACCATTTCAATAACAAAAAAAATCATCTAAATGAAAATTGTAATATCTCCCGCCAAATCATTGGATTTTGAATCAGCACTACCTACTCAGCGATATACAAACCCCGTTTTTCTTGCAGAAATAGAAAAACTAAATAGCATACTCAAGAAAAAAACACCAAAAAAACTTTCTGAGTTAATGAGTATAAGTGATAAACTGGCACAATTGAACTGGCAACGTAATCAGGAGTTTCATCTCCCATTTACACAGGAAAATGCAAGACCAGCAGTGTATTCGTTTAACGGAGATGTATATATGGGGTTAGATGCATATACGATTCCTGAAGAAAAGTTAGATGCATTACAGGGTCAATTAAGAATACTTTCTGGTCTGTATGGAATTTTAAAACCTCTGGATCTTATACAAGCTTACCGTCTTGAGATGGGAACTAAACTAAAAGTAGGACGAAAGAATAATTTATATGAGTTTTGGAAAAATACAGTTACCCAGCACTTAAATGATGAACTACAGGACGATGAACTATTCGTTAATCTAGCAAGTAATGAATATTTTAGTGCAATTGATAAAAAAACATTAAAAGTACCTGTGATTACTCCGCAATTTAAGGATTGGAAAGGAGATAAGCTTAAAATGATAAGCTTCTTTGCCAAAAAAGCTAGAGGTATGATGGTTCGTTATATTATTGATACAGATGCAAAAACCATAGAGGATTTAAAAGGATTTAATTATGAAGGATATGGATTTAGTGAAGAATATACGACCAAACCTAATGAGTTGGTTTTTGTACGATAACCAAATACAATAATCGTTATGTCGGTATTGAAAATTTTTGATACGTCTTTAATTACTAACTTCCATTTTCAAATGCATCTAATTTTAGTATCTTCAACCTGAATTTAGTAACACAAATCATTAGATGCAAAAAATTATCAGTTTTCTTGATAGAGTTGCTGAGAAAATAGGAGTTCTGGTTAGTTGGACAACAGTCATGTTAGCAATAGTTATTGGTCTTGATGTAATTATTCGCTATGTCTTTAAATTTACATATGTCTGGATGATCGAAATAGAAATTTATCTCTTTGGGATGTTATTTCTTTTAGCCTCTGGGTATACATTTAAATACGAAAAACACGTACGGGTTGATGTATTTTATACCAAACTTTCTAGAAAAGGAAAAGCTTGGGTAGACCTTTTAGGAGGAGTTTTTTTACTAATTCCTTGGTGCTATGTTGTTATTGTTTCTTCCTGGTATTATGGGTTATCTTCTTTTATGATAGGAGAGAGTTCTCCTCAAGCTGGTGGTTTGCCAGCTTTATATATACTTAAATTTTGTAGTACTCTGGGTTTTGTTTTTCTCTTACTTCAAGGAGTGTCGCACATATTAAAATCAACTCAAATTATATTTAATAAGGATTCGTAATGGAATATCTGGCAATAGTATTATTTGTAATTATCTTCATTCTGATTCTAAGAGGATACCCAGTTGCTTTTACATTAGGAGGGATTTCGGTGGCTTTTGCCTTTGGAGTGTCTATTTTTGCTCCAGAAACATTCCAGATGTCTACATTTTACTTACTTCCTTCAAGAATAATGGGAGTAGTCAATAATTATGTATTAATGGCAGTTCCCTTATTTATTTTTATGGGAATTATGTTAGAGAAATCAGGTCTTGCAGAAAGCTTGTTAGAAACGATGGCAATGATGTTTGGACATGTACGTGGTGGTTTGGCAATTTCTGTAGTGATTGTGGGTGCTTTACTTGCAGCATCTACCGGTATTGTTGGGGCAACAGTTGTAACGATGGGATTAATAAGCCTGCCTACAATGCTTAAACGAGGATATAAAACAGAGCTTGCAACAGGGGTAATAGCATCGTCAGGAACATTAGGGCAAATCATTCCACCATCAATTGTATTAGTATTATTGGCAGATACAATAAATAGTTCATCACGAGGGTCGGCATCTGTAGATGTAGGGGCTTTATTTTCTGCCGCACTGTTACCTGGATTGATATTGGTAGGATTATATATTGTCTATATTTTAATAAAATCTTTTGTTCATAAAGAAGATGCACCCAGTATTCCTACAGAAGAAATAGCAGCATTTAGAGGAGCTAATTTTACTTCAAAAATCATAAAAGTATTCTTCTTACCCATACTTTTGATTGTATTGGTATTGGGATCTATTTTTACAGGTATAGCTTCTCCTACTGAAGCTTCTGCTATTGGTGCTATTGGTGCAACCCTATTAACCGTGATTCAGAAAAAAATCTCATTTAAAATTCTAAAAGAAGTAGCCCAGGAAACGACAAGACTAACATCGATGGTGTTTTTTATTCTTTTAGGAGCGACTACATTTACTTTAGTATTTAGAACATTGGGAGGAGATACATATCTACAAGAATTGATCATGTCATCTAATTTAACACCCCTTATGTTTTTATTATTGGTCATGGTCGTGATTTTTATTGCAGGTTTTTTTATTGACTTTATTGAAATTATTTTTATTATAGTACCAATAGTAACCCCAGTTTTTAATGTTTTAGGTCTAGATATGCTCTGGGTTGGAGTTTTGATTGCTTTAAATTTGCAAACATCATTTTTGACACCACCATTTGGCTTTGCATTGTTTTATCTTAAAGGAGTTGCACCAGAAAATGTGAAAACCAGCCAGATATATAAAGGAATTATACCTTTTATCATTATTCAATTAATTATTGTTGGTGTAGTTGTGTTTTTTCCTGAGATTATTTTTATATCAAAATAGAAGAATAGTGAAATGTACCCTTTAGAAATGATAAAAGAATATTTATTTGTCATTTTTAAAAATGTTTAATAACATATTAGTAAACCTTATGAAGTTTGTTGCTACTCAAAACCATAAAATTTTAAGGTGCTTTACCTTAGTCATGATAATAGTATTGTTTATTTCCTGTTTAGGGGATCCACCAGCAAGTATGCGTACTATTTCATATGACGTAAACAAGCCTGATAAAATATTTTATTGGAAAATGACAACTACCTGGCCTCCAAACTTTCCTGTGTTGGGCGAAGTTGCAGAGAAATACTCAGAATGGGTAGATGAACTGTCTAATGGGCAGATTAAAATAAAAGTGTATGGTGGAGGAGAATTAGTACCTCCATTAGAAGCTTTTGATGTGGTATCTCAGGGAACTATTGAGATGGGGTGTGGTGCAGCGTATTATTGGGCAGGAAAAACCCCAGCAGCACAGTTTTTTGCAGCTGTGCCATTTGGGATGAATAGTCAACAAATTACCTCGTGGTTAGAAACAGGAGGAGGATATGAATTATGGAAAAAGACATATGCCAAATTTAACCTCGTACCATTTATGGGAGGAAATACAGGGGTGCAGATGGGAGGATGGTTTAATCGGGAAATCAATTCTGTAGAAGATTTTAAAGGATTAAAAATGCGTTTACCAGGAATTGGAGGAAAAGTAGTAGAAAAAGCAGGTGGAGCAGCTGTTTTGGTTGCGGGTAGTGAAGTATATACAAGCCTAGAAAGAGGGGTTATTGATGCTACAGAATGGATTGGTCCTTATCATGATTACAAAATGGGTTTTCATAAAATTGCAAAATATTATTATACACCAGGATGGCATGAGACTGGTTCTCAACTAGAGTTTTTTATTAATAAGAATTTATATGACGGCTTGCCCCCACATCTGCAAGCAGTTATAGAAGCGGCTTCTAAAAGAGCTCAGGTATGGGTTTTGGCTGAGTTTGACAGACAAAATGGTATCTATCTTGATAAACTAATACATGAAGAAGGTGTTGAGGTTCGTGAATTTTCTAAAGAAACTCTGGATGCTCTTCGCGGATTTACCGATGAAGCTATTCAGGAAATGATAGGGGATGATCCGCTTTCTAAAGAAGTATATGAGAGCTACTCTAGTTTTCATAAAAAGATTTCCAAATGGTCTGAAGTAACAGAAAAAGCTTATTATAATAAAATACAGAAGTAACCAATTCTGTATAAAAAAACCGTTTCCAAGATTTTCTTGGAAACGGTTTTTCGTATCAATTATATACTATTATAGTTTAATGTTTTCTTCTACATCCAAATCTATAGTGGTAACATTTCCGTCAGCATCTGTTTGCGTCGCAACATTGTCACAAGTTCCATCACCGTAATCTAAAGTAGTGATCGATCCATTTTCATTCGTTTCAAGAACACCACTTACCACATAGTTACATTCATTTTCAATTCTCATAGGTGTAGTAGTTTTAGAAGTATATAGTTCTCCACTACTAAATTCTGCCGTAGTGTCCATATTAATAGTAGTATATACCTCAGCAGGTGTTTCATTCATTATAATTTCTACAGAAGTAGTATTCTTACTGTTTACAGAAAGTCCATCTTCCCAAGTAAATTTATAATCAGATACTGTAACGAACTTTTTATTTAGGATGTTAAATGTAGCAACAGAGCTTCCAGTTACAGTTATACCATTAAAAGAAAAATTTTCCAGAATATAGCTTATGTCATAAATTATAACTTCTGAGTCTTCTTTTATTGTGTAACTTAATAAAATTTTACCCGAAATAGGTTTTCCATCAGGGGATGTACAGTTCTCCCCAAAAGTGATAATAGCAGTTTCTCCCGTGTCTGTTGATTCAGAAGTAAAAGAGGTACAATCATTAGACCCATTCTTCAACCTACGATTAGCAGATGGGTTATTCATAATACTTTGTACAGCACTGTTGATTTCTCGATTGGCAGAACGTACATTCTTATATTTAGCTGAAACCGCAACCTGATCTGGATTAGAAGGTATTTCTTTACCACTATCATCATCGGTACTACAACTAAATAAAAAAGTTGTCATTACAAAAATACTTGCGAAAGCAATAATTCTGTTTTTCATAATAGAATAATTTAAAAAAATAAAAGGTTTATATATAAAATTACCATGGGGTATTAATTGGCAAACTTAATTAATGTAACTAATGAGAGCTATTAATCCTTTGTTAAAAAAGTATAATTTTTTTATATTTTTTTTCACCACTAAAACCAAAAACGTTTCAGGGATATCCTTATAAAACATTTTAGCCATAGTGTAAGGCATTAATAAACTCATTAAAAATTGTTTTTGGGGTATAGCTATAACGGTTAAGAAGTATAGAGCCGTATAAAATACTCGTTAATTTATGTTAGAATTATGTTAAGAATTACCCTGCTTAAACATAGCCTAAGTTTAATAATACTATTGCATATCATTTTTCTTATTAATATCTTAGAGGGTATTTAAAAAAACAGGAGCTAAAAATCAATACTCAATTTATCGTAATATAACCTATGATTTGAAATCCATTTCAAATCTTGGTTTTTAATATCTATAGTTTCTGAATAGTTACGTGTTTAAATATTTGCAAAAAGGCTTTAATTCATAGATTATATTATGCAAATCAAAAAAATTTTAGTGGCTAATCGGGGAGAAATTGCAATCCGTATTTTTAGAGCTTGTACAGAAATTGGGTTAGAAACAGTAGGAGTATATACCTACGAAGATCGATATTCTTTACACAGGTACAAGGCCGATGAAGCATACCAGATCGGCGAAAACCATGAGCCATTAAAGCCCTATTTAAGTGTTGAATCCATCATAAAAGTTGCTAAAAGTAACAATGTAGATGCGATTCACCCTGGTTATGGATTTCTTTCTGAGAATGCTGATTTTGCACAACAATGTTTAGAAAATGATATTATTTTTATTGGTCCTAAAGTATCAGTTTTACGTTCTCTGGGTGATAAGATCACGGCTAAAAAAGTGGCAATCGCGAATGATATTCCTATTATAGAGAGCAACAAGGAGGATCTTACAGATATAAAAATAGCTTTAAAAGAAGCTAAACGGATTGGCTATCCGATAATGCTTAAAGCTGCTTCTGGTGGTGGAGGTCGAGGAATGCGAGTGATTCGAAATGATGAAGAACTGCAAAAAGCATACCCAGAATCCCGTAGAGAAGCTTTAAATGCTTTTGGAGATGAGACTGTATTTTTGGAGAAGTTTGTAGAGAACCCAAAGCATATTGAAATACAGATCGTAGCAGATCATCACGGTAATATGGTACACCTTTTTGAACGTGATTGTTCGGTACAACGACGTTATCAAAAAGTCATTGAGTATGCACCTTCTTTTGGAGTGCCAGAGCATATAAAACAAGATTTATACAATTATGCTATAAAAATATGTAAAGCTGTAGATTATAATAATATTGGTACGGTAGAATTTCTTGTTGATGAGGATAAAAGCATCTATTTTATTGAAGTAAATCCACGTGTGCAGGTAGAACACACAGTAACAGAAATTGTTACAGGTATAGATCTTATAAAAGCCCAGATATTTATTGCAGGAGGATATAAATTATTAGATGAGCAGATTAAAATAGAAAATCAGGAAAGTATAAAAACTACGGGATTTGCACTACAATGTAGAATTACAACAGAAGACCCTGAGAATGATTTTAAACCTGATTATGGAACTATAACGGCTTATCGTAGTGCTTCGGGATTTGGAATTAGGTTAGATGCTGGTAGTGTGTATCAGGGAGTAACCATTTCGCCATTCTTTGATTCGATGTTGGTTAAAGTTTCTGCAAATAGCAGAACGCTGGATGGCGCATGTAGAAAAATGTTAAGAGCACTGTCTGAGTTTAGAATACGCGGAGTAAAGACCAATATGGCATTTTTAGCTAATATTCTAAGGCACGATACGTTCAGAAAAGGAGAGGTAACTGTTAATTTTATTCAGAATACAAAATCGTTATTTACGATTAAAGAACCCCGTAATCGAGCTACCAAATTGGTCAATTTCTTAGGAGATATTATCGTAAATGGAAATCCTGATGTTAAAAATATTGATCGCACAAAAACTTTTGTAGTACCTACGGTTCCAAAATTTGATGAAACTTTGGGATATGCAAAAGGAACCAAAAAATTACTTACTGAGCTAGGACCAGAGAAGTTTGCAACATGGTTGAAGAATGAAAAGAAAGTTCATTTTACAGATACTACAATGCGTGATGCACATCAAAGTTTATTAGCAACCAGAATGCGTACTTATGATATGCTTAAAGTTGCAGAAGGATTCGCTAGAAATCATCCCCAAATCTTTAGTATGGAAGTTTGGGGAGGGGCTACTTTTGATGTCTGCCTTCGTTTCCTTAAAGAAAACCCATGGGAAAGACTTCGTTCTCTACGAAAAGCAATGCCCAATCTCTTACTCCAAATGTTGATTCGTGGATCTAATGGAGTAGGGTATACCGCGTATCCTGATAATCTGATAGAAAAATTTGTAGAAAAATCCTGGGAGAATGGGGTAGATGTATTCAGGATTTTTGATTCATTAAACTGGATGAAATCTATTGCACCTTGTATCAAACATGTGCGTACCAAAACACAAGGGCTTGCCGAAGGTTCTTTATGTTATACAGGTGATATCCTAGATCCTAAACGTACTAAATATACTCTCGATTATTATATTCAATTAGCCAAAGATATCGAAAATGCAGGAGCACATATATTGGGAATCAAAGACATGGCTGGGCTGCTAAAACCTTATGCTGCTTATGAACTGGTTTCGGCATTAAAATCAGAAATTAGTATCCCTGTACACCTGCATACACATGATACATCTTCGATACAATCTGCAACATATCTTAAAGCAATAGAAGCAGGAGTAGATGTAGTTGATGTAGCTCTCGGGGGACTATCTGGGTTAACATCACAACCTAATTTTAACGCAATAGTCGAAATGTTGAGGTTTCATGAACGTGAGAATGTAATGGATATTTCTAAATTAAACGAGTATTCTAATTACTGGGAGACTGTACGCGAATATTATTATGTTTTTGAGTCTGGATTAAAAGCAGGAACAGGAGAAATATATCAGCATGAAATTCCTGGAGGACAATATTCTAACCTGAAACCACAAGCACAAGCATTAGGATTGTCAGATCGTTTTCATGAAATTACTAAAATGTATGGAGAAGTAAATGATTTATTTGGAGATATAATCAAAGTAACACCTAGTTCTAAGGTGGTAGGAGATATGGCACAATATCTCGTAAGTAATAACTTAACTATAAAAGATATAGAAGAAAGAGGGGATACCATTTCATATCCAAAATCAGTAGTTAGTTTTTTTAAAGGAGAACTGGGACAACCCGTTGGCAAATTTCCAAAAAGTATTCAGAAATTAATACTTAAAGACCAAAATCCATATACAAATAGACCTAATGCACACCTGAAACCTGTTGACTTTGAAACCGAGTTTACAGAGTTTGTCAAAATATTTAAAAAAGGTATGGGAAGAGAACTAGATATTACAGATTTCATTTCTTATAAACTATATCCCAAAGTTTTTACAGGAGCTTATAATCATCATTTAAAATATGGCAATGTCATCGTTATTCCAACCAAAAACTTTTTTTACGGAATGATACCCGAAGAAGAGATTATTATAAATCTAGATAAAGGAAAAACATTATTAATTGAATTGATATCTGTAGGGAACGCAAATGAAGATGGAAAAGTGACTGTATTTTTTAAGGTAAATGGGCAAACCAGAAATGTAGAGATACAGGATAGATCAATTAAAGTGAAAAAAGTGGTGCATACAAAAGTCGATAAGACCAATCCCAAACAAATAGGTGCCCCTTTACAAGGAGCATTATCTACTGTGTTGGTAAAACCTGGTCAGCAAGTAAAGAAGAATGATCCACTATTTATCATTGAAGCCATGAAAATGGAAACTACCATTACAGCCAATGAAGATGTAGTGATCAAAAAAAATGTTCTTAAATCAGGTACGATGGTAAATGCAGATGATTTAGTGATCATACTTAAATAGCTTATACGCTTTCGTGTTATGTTATCCTATTTAGGGTATAATAGAAAAATAGAAATTAAAACCTGTGAGGTCTTAAAACTATCTTCTATTCGTTTGTAAGTAGTTACCAGATCCCTTTGTAGTTTAGAAAATCTTTCTATTTTTACAATACATTACCATTTATGGGAAACATTGAGAGTTAAACCTATTCAAATATCATTATTTATCCTATTCGTATTGGGAGCATTATTTGGACTCATGTTTTTAAGTCAAGAAGGAGGAGTTCAAAAAGCTCAAAAACAAGATGATGGATTCTCATATGAAGGGATTTCGGTTAAATATCCTACACATACTACGTTTTTGGGATTAGAAAAAGATTCATCGCTTACTAGGCAAGATGTTCTGGAAGTTACTCAAATTGTGACCCCTTTGGATATTGAAACTGTCGAAAATAAAAGTGATATTATTACAACAGAAGTGATAAAGGAGTTGCCTGATTTTTCTAAAATTGATACTACTAGAATCGTTAGAATTAAATACCCAGAAAGTAACCCAGATTTTGCAAATGAATTGCGGGAAAAACTTTCTTCAAGATTTTGTAGAATTATACATTATGGTGATTCTCAAATCGAAGGAGATCGCATAACAGGATATTTGCGCAATAGACTTCAGCACATGTATAAGGGTAGTGGTCCTGGGTTTATCCCTGTATTGCCAGTGTACAGACAAATAAGTGCTATTGTAGAACCAAGTGAAAACTGGCAACGTTTTGCGTTTTTTGACCCAACTCAAAAAAAGTTTTCACATCGAAAATATGGGGCTTACCTCTCTGCTTCTCGTTTTACAGCATATCAAAAAGAGCTTCCAGATAGCACCATGATCGATTCTTTACCGATTATCAAAGCTTCTGTAAAAATAGGAAAGTCTAAGAAAACGTATGCAAAATTCAGATATTTTACCAATATTGGTTTACACTATGGTAATTGCAATTTCCCGATTAAAGTATCGGTGTATAATGACGGCGTTTTGATTCAGCAAGATGATTTGATTGCAGATGGTAAATATCATCATTATAAAATCAGAACAGCAACTACACCTACCAACCTCAAAATTGAATTAGAAGGCAAAGTTAGTGCCGACTTTTATGGGCTTACATTAGATGGTGGTTTAGGAATTCAGATTGATAATGTAGCAATGCGTGGAGCTTCAGGAACTATTTTTGCCAATTCGAGTGCTACTACTTATAGCCAAATGATACGTCAGTTAAAACCAAAAGTTGTTATTATGCAATATGGGGGTAATACAATGCCGTATCTCAAAGATTCTACAGATGTCGATAAGTATACAAAACGAGTTATTAATCAGGTAAATTGGATTAGAAAACGAGCAAAAAATACCAGTATTATATTTATTGGTCCAACAGATATGTGTCTTCCAGTAAACGGTAAAATGGAAACCTACCCATTATTACCCTATCTTAATACTAAATTAATGGAAACTTGTCTGGAAAATAATGTGGCTTATTGGAGTATGTATGATGCTATGGGCGGAAAAGGATCGATGAAGTTATGGGTAGACGAAAAATTAACCGCCAAAGATTATATGCACTTTACCTGGAAAGGAACCAAAATAATTTCAGAACTATTTTTTACAGCCCTATACCTTGATCTCAAAAAACCTGATAACCATGATAAAACGTAACAAATTATTCTTTTATGTATGGCTTTTAACATTACCTTTAATGGCACAAACTTATGTTATAGATACTATACAAAACAAATATTCCTTTGTGAATTGGAAAGCCAATACCATTAAGTTGGCAGAGAATTCACCAGCATTTAAAACACTTTTCCGAAAATTGGATACGATTGCAAAAGGAGGAAAAGAAGATTTACATATTTTTCATATCGGAGGATCTCATATTCAAGCAGATATTTATTCGAATCGTTTACGATCTTATCTTCAGATGATGAGTTCTACTGCAAAAGGACAAAGAGGATTTATTTATCCGTTTAGTATTGCCAAAACTAATAACCCTGGTAATTATAGAGTAAAGTATGATGGCGAATGGAAAGGATATCGATGTTCGGTTCGAAAAGACAGCGTAGCCTGGGGATTATCTGGGGTAACAGCAGTTTTTAAAGATAGTATATCGAATGTGAAAATAATAGCCAATGGAAATAATTATCATGAAAAGATGTATGATTTTAATAAAATCAGAATTTTTTATGATAACTGGAGTGATGATTATGAAATATCTTTCAAACAAGATTCGCTAGTATCAGCAATGAAAGAAAATAAAGAAGCCCATTTTGTAGAATATACATTACACAAAAGTGTTGAAGAAATTGAGTTTTGTATTCGCAAAATTAAAGACGAAGAAAATGCCGAGTTTTTGATGATGGGTATCGAATTGATGAACAATAATAGAGGGATTCAATATACTTCTATTGGGGTAAATGGGGGTAGTTTTTCATATTATAAAAGATGTCGTTTTTTTGAAGACCAACTGTTGCTTTACAAACCAGATTTATTTATAGTATCAATAGGTACTAATGATGCATACCATCCTGATTTTAAACCAGCAGAATACAAGGCATATTATATCGAATTAATTAAGTTAATTCAAAAAGCAAACCCCAACTGTGCAGTATTGCTTACTGTACCTAATGATTCGTATTATAAAAAGAAATTTCCTAACCCTAGAACCAAAATTGCTCAAAAAATTATTTATGAAGTCGCAAAAGAACAAAAAATGGCAGTTTGGGATTTTTATGAAATTATGGGAGGTTTTAATTCTTCAAAAGATTGGTATGCAAATAAACTAATGCCTAGAGATCGTATTCATTTTACGGTTATGGGATATCGTATAAAAGCAGACCTTTTATTACAAGCATTAGTACATTCTTGGGAAAAGGAATTACAATTAGAGCCAAACTCTATTTTGAATCAGGTAATTAATGAATAGACTTATTGACATATTTTCTTTTTCAGAAGATTTTCCGTTAATCTTTACACAAGCAAACTTCTGGATTTTCTTTGCAGCAGTATATTTTGTTTATGCTATAATATATAGTAAAAAAAACCTACGAAGTGCTTATCTTTTTGCTATTAGTCTTCTTTTCTATTATAAAACCAGTGGTCTTTTTATAGGAATTTTATTATTTAGTACGGTCAACGATTTCTTTTTAGGTAGAGCTATTTATAAAAGTAGATCGGTGTTACTTCAAAAAACGTTGGTCGCTATAAGTGTGATTATTAATTTGGGAACGCTCTGTTATTTTAAATATGCCTATTTCTTTACAGATTCATATAATTATTTGTTCCAGACAGATTATGAGGTTATTAATTATCTGGCGCAATGGGCTAATATTTGGGGTGGGGTAGATTACTTTACAGTGGATAAAATTATCCTTCCTGTGGGGATTTCGTTTTATACCTTTCAAACCATTAGCTACAGTGTAGATATTTACAGAAAACAAATCAAACCTTTAAAATCGATTATAGATTTCGGGTTTTTTGTAAGTTTTTTTCCGCAGTTGGTTGCAGGACCAATAGTAAGAGCTGCTGATTTTGTGCCTCAGATCAGAAAGAAGATTACGATCACCCAAAAAGAATTTGGTCAGGCAACTTTTATGATCCTAAAAGGTTTGATAAAAAAGATGTTATTTGCCGATTATATTGCAGCCAATTTTTTGGATCGGGTATTTGATGTACCCGAAATGTTTTCTGGTTTTACCAATATCATGGCTATGTTTGGGTATTCACTACAAATCTATGGAGATTTTTCTGGGTATACTGATATTGCTATTGGATTAGCACTACTTATGGGCTATAAACTACCAGTTAATTTCAATTCGCCATATAAAGCGATTCACTGTGGTGATTTCTGGAAACGTTGGCATATTTCACTATCGAGTTGGCTTAAAGATTATTTTTATATCCCTATCGGAGGTAATCGTAACGGAACCATCTTTTCCTACACATTTATATTGATTTTTACATTTTTAGGAGTTTTTGCTGTTTCTGATTATGCGATAGCACTGCTGGTAGCATCAGGAATTGGTGCTATACTTATTATTACGTTGTTCTCACCTCGATTAGCCTGGCATTTTAACAGAAATGTTAATATTATGATTACCATGTTGGTCGGTGGATTATGGCATGGAGCTTCCTGGAAATTTGTAATATGGGGAGGACTTAATGGTGTTGGAATTATAGCGTACAAATATTGGCGTAAAGTAAGCCCGTATGAAGATTCTAAGGCTTGGTATACTTTGTTATGGAGAATTGCACTAACTTTTGTGTTTATTACATTTACCCGTATTTATTTTAGAGGAAACAGTATGGATCATATTGATCGCTTTTATCAGCAGGTAGCCACCAATATGGATTGGAAAAATGCCTTAGTCGTACTTTGGGAATATCGTATTGTATTTATTGTTATGATTTTGGGGTATATTACCCATTGGTTACCGTATAGTACCAAAGATTGGATAGAAAACTTATTTATTAAAAGTAATATGCTTATTAAAGCTGTCATCGTGATAGTAGTGGCAATTGTTTGTTACCAAACTTATGCAGCCGATTTTCAACCCTTTATTTATTTCCAGTTTTAGAGCTATACCAAAGACAGATGTTAAAGATTGTCGATGGATAAAAAAATGTATACTTTAGGGTTACTCACAGGAAGTTTTTTACCTGATTTGATTACTGAGCAATTACGTACTTTTTGTAAACAAAGAAGTAACTGGATTGCACTAGCTTCTTCTGCTACCCATAAAATGCAGAAATACTTAAAACTACTCAACTTGGAATGTGTAACTGAAAGAAAACTTAAAAGAAAAGAAAATATCTTAACAGAAGGAGAAAATTGTAACCACCTAACTTTTGTGGTAAAAGGAATCTTAAAGATATATCACATTGACAAAAAAGGAAACCAACACAATCTTCAATTTGCTTCCGAAAGTAAATGGCTAACAGATTTTAGTAGTTTATATAATAACGTTCCTAGTGAACTTTGCATTGAGTCTATAGAACCTTCTATCATTCTATAAATAAAGAAAGAAGACCTTTTCAACTTATATGATAACTCTCCCCTTTTTGATAGGAATATGAGAATTATTACAGAAGATGCCTTTATTGAGCAACTAAAGAGAGTTCTTCAACATATAAGTTCAACAGCATATGAAAGATACCTCTACTTTCTTGAAAAATATCCAAGTATTTCAAACCGCATCTCAAATGTACAAATTGCTTCATATATTGGTGTGACTCCTGAATTTTTAAGCACAATTCGAAAAAAAAAAATAGCCATAGAACGACCGTTTTCTTAAACTATCTTATTGTTCTAACTAAAAATGCATAAGTAGTTTTGTCATTAATAATTCTTAATTAAATGGCAAATATGAATACCTCTAGATTAATAAAGTAATAATCTTTTTTATGCTTATCCCGATGTTTCCCCTAATTCTATCTTAAATCCTTGTAGCACTCGATTTTTTATCAAGTAACAAAATTACTATAGAAAATTACAACTCAGTGAGGGTAATAATTACAAGGGTTCAGGCTAATGAAAAACTATTGGGGAACTTAACGGACAAGCATAATCTTTTTTGTATTTATTAGCTCATGTACAATTAAAACAAATAATTCAAAAATGATAGTAGGAATTACAACTTACAAAACAGCAGAAAATGTAACTCACGAAGAGATTTTGTTAGCTTCAAAGGCGTTTAACAAAGATTATTGCTCTAAATGCAAAGGTCTAGTTAGTAGGCAATTTTTAAAAACAGAAGACGGTTATATGGATATCTTTGTTTGGGAAAGTAAAGAAGACGTTCAGAAAGTTCAGAAAACATTTATGCAAGATGAGAACGCAATGAAATTTGCTAGATTGACTGACCCTAATAGTTTAACTATGAAAAATTATGAAGTGCTTGAAAATTATGACTTTAGTAATTAAGTCATTACAATAATTACAAAAACTACCGCCAACAACTAAGTGTTCGTATAATGCGTAGCGCCGATATATGAATACTTAGTTGATGTGCGTATTATTTAATTTAAAATACTAATTTTGTATAAAATAATTTTAGATATGGCAAACAAGAGAGACCTTAAGAAAGATATCAACTATGTTTTAGGAGATATTATAGAAGAAGTTTATATATGGGAGTTAGAGAACCCAGATAAAGACAATAAATCTGGAGAAGTAATTATAGACGAAGCTATCACATCTTTTGATGGGTTTATGGCTAGAGCCAATGAACGGAAACTGGAAGATTCTAAAAAACATTTTAAATCTCTTCGTTCGGATTTGGAAAAAACAGCTAAAGCTTTGGTAGAAAAAGTAAATGCATTATAGTTTTTTAAAATAGTTGTAAAAACGGTTGTAGAAATGATATTTTCAACCGTTTTTTTAATGAAGTGATTTAAATTTCTTTGACCAACTCTCTTAAGCATGAAGTTACATTTCATAATAGTGCTACAAAGTAATAAAAAGATGAAAACTGAATAAAAAAAGCACTTTTATAGCGAATTTAAAAAAGTTTAAATCATTTCATTATAAGTAAATCATATAGTTATAGAGCCTAATTTGTACTTGAAAAGACATATTTGAGTTCTTTTCTTTCGAATCATTAGCTTATTCAAAATATAGTATAGAGCATTTTTGTTATTTTATAATTATTCTATTGGTTTCGGTTTTTAAATTATTTTTCAGGTGTACTATATAAATACCACTTTCTAATTTGGCTGTTGAAATTAGTGCACTTTTTCCATAGACATTCTGGGTATGTACTATATCTTCTGCTATATTAGTGATTGTTATACGAGTAAAGTCATTGGCAGCAACCTCATTAATGACCACATTTAACATATCCCCCTCTACAGGAACTGGAAATACTTTAAAAGCATTATTAGTATCCTGTACTATTGGATTTATAAATCTTTCAAGTCTATTATGATTGTTTGCTTTTACCCAATCATACAATGCTCTATATTTATGAGCTTCACTCATAGGTTAACCTGTATACTCTTTAGATCCCCATGAGCCAAAAGTTGCTTGATTTGTAGATCTCATTACATTAACATGATGAGGGAACAGATCAAAATACTTGGCACAAGTATTAAGCAAATTGGTATAGTGATCATAGATCTTAGGATTCCTAGCCCATTCCATAGAATTTTGTAATTGGTGCATACCTCCTTCATAGGCAATACATTTTATCCCAATGTCATTAAAATGGAATTTAAAAACTCCGTTTTGTTACCGAAATCTTTTAGTTCCCTGTTTTAATTTTCGGGAGAGATTCATGTTTAAATAATTTTTGCGTTAAAATTAAAAGATAAATGTGCTCAGGATCAGACAGGAGGTATGAACTCTATATTTTTAAATGTGCGCTCTATTTTTTTTGATAACATAGATTTAATATTTAATTATAGTTTCTTTGATATAAAAAAGAAGTGCTGATATTATGTTTTTAAGTAGAATTATCTAGAAAATCACTGTATTTTATTCTTTAGTTAAAGTTTTAAACCCTGTAATTCTATTACAGCTATTTTAGTTTCTATAAATGTTTTAGTTTTATTGAATGTCGAATTATCGAAAGCATTTACACTTAATAACAAATTTGAATTATTCCTACTATGTTATCTTACTAGTAAAATAATCTGGTAAAATGCGTTAGGGATTGTAGTGAAAATCCCACAGCCCGACGACAGGAGGTGTGAGGAATTGTAACGAAAAGCCCGACCCGAGAGGGAAACGCCCTTTAGATGACAAATCGGGATTATTTAAAAAGTGTAATAGACTTGTATATAAATACTTTCAGTAGGGGCATTATAGTTATAAAATCACAAGTTTTTTTTGTATCTTTAAGAAATACAGCTTTTGTT
>CAKMZM010000011.1 GCA_929200365.1 uncultured Flavobacteriaceae bacterium
ACCGAATAAAATTAACCTTCCTGTGTACCCATTTGCAAAAGAACGGTATTGGATTCCAGAACCGAAGAAGATTAATCAATTTGACAATATTTCTTTTCAATCATCTGATAAAAAAGAAGATGTGTTAGTGTTGAAACATGATGATGGTTTTTCAGATCAAAAAATCCAAGATGTTATTTTAGAGTTAGTTTCGACTACTTTAAAGTTGGATGTCTCAAAATTGGACTCTGAAAAGGCTTTTGGTGAATACGGATTTGATTCTATTCTTTCAACGAATTTTGTTAATCTCTTGAATAATTATTATGATATTGAATTATCATTAACCACAATATTTAATTATCCTTCGATTACTGAATTGTCCAATTTTATGATAGAAGAATATCCAAATATCTTAAAAGCGAAGCAGACAACTAATTCTTCGGAAATCAACAAAAAAGATGTTGCAACAAGTATTCTTAAAGTGAATGAGGTAAAACAACAACATGAAACTGCTGGTTCAGAAAAATTAGACATCGCAATTATAGGTATGGGAGGGCGTTTTAGTTCAACTTCGACAGAGGAGGAACTTTGGGATAAAACAATTTCCAATTCACAATTAGAAAATGATGATTTAAATACAGACGTTTTTTATGGTCGATTAGCGAATGAAGATTATGGATCTGTGCTGTCTATACTAAATCTAAGTGACTCAGATTTATCAATGATGTCGTTTCAAGAACAATTAATTTTTGAAGAGTTGGCTAGATCAATGCTTAAATATGGATTGAAAAAAGAAGATTTGACTTCCAAGTCGACTGGAGTATTTATAGCAGCACAACAACAAATTTATGAAGGTCGTAATGGAGATAATTTTACGTTAGCTCATCTTATTCCAAATAAAATCTCCTATCATTTGAATTTAAAAGGGCCAAGCGAATTCGTTAATACTGCATGTACTAGTAGTTATGTAGCTATTCACAGAGCAATTCAAAGTATCGTATCAAGTGAGTGTGAACAAGCTATAATAGGTGGTATTAATGTTATTTCACCTGAAGAGATGTCAATAGTAATTTCGGAATTTGACGAAATGTTCAGTAAAAAAGGATATACTCTAAGTTTTGATGATAATCCTGATGGTTATGTGCGAAGTGAAGGAGTAGGAGTCCTTATTATTAAGCCATTAGAAAATGCTATGAAAGAAGATAATCAAGTTTTAGGAGTGATAAAAGGAAGCTCGGTATTTCATGGTGGAAAAGGATTTTCTTTTGATGCCCCTAATCCTAAAGGACTTAAGACTGTTATAGAAAGAAGCTTGATAAAATCTGGAATTCCGGTTGATACTATTGATTATGTGGAAGCACATGGAATTGCGAATCGTATTGCGGATGCTATAGAACTAGAAGCAATAGATTCAGTATATAAAAAGTTTTCTAAAAACCCAGAAAAGAAATGGCATATTGGAACTATAAAACCAGTTGTTGGTCATACTGAGCTAGTTTCGGGAATAGCTTCAATCATCAAGGTTTTAAAAGCTTTTGAACACAAAACGATTCCAGGTATTGCAGGTTTAGAACAAGTAAATACGGAGTTAAACCTGAATCATTCTTTAATTTTTAACAAACAATCTCAATATTGGGAAAATGGAAGTCACCCCAGACGAGCTGCATTAAATAGTTATGCAGTTGGAGGAATGAATGCTCATATTGTATTGGAAGAATACCCGAAGGAACTTGGAGTGGATAAAAGATCAAGAAATAACTCTTTTGAGGAAAGAAAAGACGAAAATCAAACGAATCAAGAGATAACGAATCAAGAAAGTTTACAAAACAAAATAAAGTCTATTGCGGAAGATACTTTTGAGATAAAAATGGAAGATCTTGATTTAAGTTTATCTCCTATTGATTATGATTATGATTCTGTAAAAGTCATCCAATTCGTTCGTAGAATTAATGAAGATTTTGGAGTGGAAGTTAAAATGGGACAAATTTTAAGTGTCGATGATTTCGAATCGGCATTTAATATAATTGAAATGACAATCACCAATTCAAATGGTAATGTAGATGAAAAAGAAAAGGAGAAAAAATCATTTCCAGAAAAATATCCATTGTCTGAAGGTCAAAAAGGGCTTTGGCATATTCAATTATTAGACCCCAATTCAATTGTCTATAATGTCCCTGTTGGTTTATGTTTGAATGGGAATATTGATGCAGATTTAATTTATAAGGTTGCAGAACAGATACTAGAAGCTTACCCTGCTCTTCGAGTCGTATTTGCTTTGGATGCTGAGGGTGAATTATTTCAAGAATTACAGCCTGCTACTGGATTATTGCCACAAGATGTTGAAGAATTAAAAGATGGTGAAAATAGTAACGATGTTTTTAAAAGGTTACTACACAAGCCTTTTGATTTATCAAAAGAAGTAATTCGTTTGCATGTTCGAATAAATAAAAGAGAACAAAAGACTTATGTACTATTTGTTATCCATCATGCCGTCTTTGACGGTACTTCATTTACTCCGTTTATTTCGATGTTTACCAAATCATTTGAGCAATTAAGGGTAGGGAATCCGCTCTCTAAGAATAGTTCTTCAGATAGGGCTTATTTTGACTTTGTTGCCTGGGAAACTGATTATATCCAAAGCAAACAAGGGATTGAAGATTTGTCTTATTGGCAAGAGAAATTAAGTGGTGATATAGAAAAGCTAAGTTTACCATATGATCATGTGGATGAGGAATCTCTAGAAATATATGAAACGAGTGGGGTTGAAAAAATTGAATTAGATGGAGAACTATTAAAGTCCTTAAAATCCAACGCCAAATCCTTAAAGGTAAATTTATCATTATACTTGTTAGCTGCTTTTAAAATCTTACTTAATCGGCTGACTAATCAAGAAGATATTTTAGTTACGATGCCAACTAGTGGTCGTCCGAAAGAAGAATTTGAAAATGGTATAGGGTATTATATAAACATGATGATTACTCGAACTAGAGTTTCTGGAGAGGAACGGTTCTTGGATGTATTAAGTACATTAAAATCTGAGTTCATGGTCGCTATAGACCATCTTAAATATCCTTATCCGAAAGTGCTGACAGAACTAGGGTTGGT
The DNA here is from genome assembly GCA_929200365.1 of uncultured Flavobacteriaceae bacterium. GTDB lineage: Bacteria > Bacteroidota > Bacteroidia > Flavobacteriales > Flavobacteriaceae > Aquimarina. The sequence goes on from CAKMZM010000011.1 coordinate 3,085, forward strand.
AAAAGGAAGTGGTGATACGCTTTTTTCTACGTCATTTATTTATCAAAATATTTTTGATGAGACATTAAATTTAAATCCTAAGGCAGAAGTTCAGTTTATGGACAGTGTACAGCAGGAAATTATCAATGAATATTCAATGGAAATTCTTGATCTAGAGGGGCGATTCACCATCCAAATAAAATATAATAAAAAATTGTTTTCTGATAGTTCTATCAAAAGACATCTTGAGTATTATAAAAGGATACTAGAAGCAACGATTACGAATTCTAACATAAAGGTAGCAAATGTTAAAATGTTATCTAAGAAAGAAGAAAGTCAACAGTTATCTGTATGGAACGATACTAAGGTAACTTATCCTAAAGAAAAGAGTATTCATGAGTTATTTGAAGCGCAAGCCAAACAAACACCTGATAAAATTGCTTTAGTGTTTGAAGAGACGGAATTAACGTATGAAGAATTAGAATTTAGAAGTAGAAAGCTTGCCATTTATTTACAAAACCGAGGAGTGGAGACTGAGACTTTGGTAGGTGTCTTTATGGAACGATCAATTGAGGTTGTTGTTGCAATACTTGGCGTACTAAGATCTGGAGGAGCATACGTTCCGATTGATTCTGATTATCCGAATGAGCGAATTAACTATATAGTAACTGATAGTATTGTAAATGGAAATGATGAAAATGCCACAAAATTAATACTGACTCAAGATTACCTTAAAAAAGATCTTATAAAGATCATAGAGAATCAGCATATAGAGGTACTTTCAATAGGATCGGATTGGAATGATAATGAAATAATTCTCAATACGACGGAAAATTTAGAGTTGTTAGGTTCTCCTAATAATGCGGCGTATATCATGTATACTTCGGGTTCTACGGGGCAACCGAAAGGCGTTGTAGTTGAACATAAAAATGTTGTTAGGTTGGTTAAAAACTCGAATTACTATGCGTTTTGTTCTGAAGACGTTCTATTGGCCACAGGTGCACTTTCATTTGACGCTACAACATTTGAATTTTTTGGACCACTTTTAAACGGAGGAAAATTAGTAGCATCATCTCGGGAGGTTCTTTTAAACAATCAGTCGTTATCGCAAACAATTATTAAAAATAATGTCAATGTTATGTGGTTTACTTCTGGCTGGTTAAATCAGATAGTAGAAACGGATTGTGATTTGTTCAAAAACTTAAAAACTGTTTTGGTTGGAGGAGAAAGATTATCTCCAAAGCATATTCGTGAATTAAGAATCAATTGTAATGATTTAGAAATCATCAACGGCTATGGCCCAACTGAGAATACAACATTTTCATTAACTTATAAAATTGAGGAAGTCGACGACAGTGATATACCAATAGGAAAGCCAATTAACAATACTTCAGTTTATATCCTAAACGATTCAAACAAACTTCAACCTATAGGCATTTCAGGAGAATTATGTCTTGGAGGAGATGGTGTTGCACGAGGATATTTAAATCGACAAAATCTCACTGACGAAAAATTTATTAGTAATCCTTTTGATAAAGGTAGGTTATATAAAACTGGAGATTTGGCTCGCTGGTTGCCTGGTGGAAATATTGAATTTATTGGACGAATTGATAATCAGGTTAAAATTAGGGGATTTAGAATAGAGTTAGGAGAAATAGAAGATACAATCAACAATAATGAGAATGTACAAAGTAGTGTTGTTATAGCTAAAGATTATAACGGCAGCAAGAATTTGATTGCCTTCTGTATTCTTGAAAGAACAGAATTAAACGTTCTAGATCTTAAAGATTATCTGTCGAAAATTCTTCCGGACTATATGATTCCAGCATATATAGTCCCTATTGAAGAGATTCCATTAACGGTCAATGGAAAGATAGATCGAAAGGCATTATTGAATAGCAATATTGAGGTTTCTAGAGAAGCTAAATTTATTTCACCAACGACAGAAACGGAAAAACGATTAGCCGAAATATGGCAAGAAATCTTGAGTATTGATCAAGTAAGCCTTAATGACAACTTTTTTGAACTTGGAGGACATTCTCTATTGATTACAAAATTACTTTCAAGAATTCATAAAAAATTCAATGTTGATTTAGAGTTATCAAAGCTGTTTAATTCGATTAATTTAAAACAGCTTGCTAAAGAGATAAATAGTGGTCAACTCAGGGTATTTCCTCCTATAACTATCGTAGAAAAAAGAGATCAATTACCTTTATCTTCTGCGCAACAGCGGTTATGGTTTTTGGCGGAAATAGGGCAAGGAAATCGATATCATGTGCCTGCAAAATTTCGAATTAAAGGTCCATTAAATATTCATGCATTAGAGCAAAGTTTAGTTTATTTAGTTAATCGACATGAGAGCCTTCGTACCACTTTCCGTAAAAATGATAGTGAAAACGCTTTTCAGCATATTGATTCTAATGCAATGATTGATATTACAATTGAAGATTGTACTAAACTGTCACTACAGGAGAAAGAGAATGAAACTCAAAAGCTATTTAAATCATTAGTTAATAGGTCGTTTGACTTGTCTAAGGAACCGTTGTTGAGATTCCTAGTTATAACACTTGATAAAGACGAGTTTCTATTTGGTTTATGTATGCATCATATTATTTCGGATGCTTGGTCAATAAATGTAATGTTTAGAGAACTGAACGAAATTTATGCTGCTTATATAAAAGGAGATTCCCCAAAACTGAAGCCACTTTCCGTTCAGTATGCAGATTATACCATGTGGCAACATTCATTGTTTAATAATGATTTGTTTTCTAAAGGGCTTGCTCATTGGGTATCACATTTAAAGGATTGTATAAATCTTTCACTACCTCTAGATTCTGTTAGACCGAAAATTTCAAGTGGAAAAGGAAAAAGGTTGACTTTAGAATTTGAGTCATCTACATTAGATCAACTAAAACAATTTAGTGCTCATTCAGGAGGGACATTATTTACTAGCCTAATGACTGGTGTTTATGTTTTATTACATAAGTATAGTCTCCAAGATGATATTTGCGTTGGGATCACTGCTGCCAACAGACCTCACTCGGATTTAGAAGACTTGATAGGGTTTTTTATTAATACACTGGTTAATCGAATGCAATTTGATCAAGATGACACATTGCTTGATATCTTTAAAAAAACACAAAAAGAACTGATTCGTAGTCAAGAATATCAACATGTGCCTTTTGATAGAATTGTTGATGCCGTTCAACCTGAAAGAGATACAGCTCGAACACCAATATTTCAGGTAATGGTAAATTATGCAAGTATCGATGAGGTATTAGAATTAAAAGAGTCTGTCGTTACTTTAGAGCCCTTAGAATACAATACTTCGAAGTTTGATTTGACATTTGATTTTGCAGACAACCCAAAAAATGGTTCTTTAATTTTATCGTTGGAATATAGTACGGATATTTTTAGTGAAGAAACTGCAAATCGATTTTTAATAGGTATGCAAAGAATATTAGCATACCTACCAAAACAACACAATAGTTTATTAAAAGAGTATAGCTTTTTAACTAAGAAAGAACAATATAAGCAATTAGAGAATTTTAATGTTACAAATATAGCCTTTCCAAAAGATCAATGTATTCACAACATTTTTGAGACGCAAGCCAAACAAATTCCTAATAACATTGCTTTATCGTTCGAAGGGATAGAAATAACATATAAAGAATTAGAATATCGAAGTAAAAAACTAGCACTTTATTTACAAAATCAGGGAGTAAAACCAGATACATTAATAGGAATTTGTATTGGGCGATCTATAGAAATGATCGTTGCTATTTTAGGTGTTTTAAGATCAGGTGGCGCATATGTCCCAATTGACTCGGAATATCCGCAAGACCGAATTGACTATATGCTTAATGATAGTGTACTGTCTGGTAACGATGAAAATGCAGTAAAATTTGTAATTACTAATTCCAATTTAAAGCAAAGTATATCAAAAAGAATAGAAAACTATGGTATTACGATAGTGTCGTTGTCTGAAAATTGGAAAGAAAATAAGTTTCTATTAAAAGCAAAGGGGAAATTAAAGAATGTGAGCAGCCCCAATAATGCGGCATATGTCATTTATACTTCTGGATCGACAGGAAAACCAAAAGGCGTCATTGTAGAACATAGAAATGTTATAAGTCTACTTAAAAATAAAGAAAGTCAATTTGATTTCAATGAAAATGATGTTTGGACAATGTTTCATTCTTTTTGTTTTGATTTTTCAGTATGGGAAATGTATGGCGCCTTGTTATTTGGAGGTAAATTGATTGTGATGCCAGAGAAAACAACGAAAAACCCTAGTGACTTTGCACAACTGTTATTCGAGAAAAAGGTTACCGTATTAAACCAAACTCCGGGAGCATTTTATTTACTTCAGGAATTATATCTTTCAACGTATTCAGGTACAGATATTAGATATATTATTTTTGGAGGGGAAGCCTTAAGTCCATTAAAACTTCAAGAGTGGTATAACACATATCCCCAAAGTAAACTAATTAACATGTACGGCATCACAGAAACGACTGTTCATGTAACTTTTAAGAGGATTCAAGAGGCAGAAATAAATTCTGGTATTAGTAATATCGGAAAAGCAATACCAACATTAAGTTGCTATATATTGGATTCTGCACAAAATGTATCTCCAATAGGCATGCCGGGCGAATTGTATGTTAGTGGAGCAGGTGTGACTAGAGGCTATTTGAATCGTCCAGAATTAACACAAGATAGATTTATCCAAAACCTATTCAAAGAAGAATCAAGGTTGTATAGAACAGGAGACTTGGCACGATGGCTTCCTGATGGAAACATAGAGTATTTAGGAAGAATAGATAATCAGGTTAAAATAAGGGGATTTAGAATAGAACTTGGAGAAATTGAAATGCAATTGCAATTAATGGAAGGGATTCGAGACGCAGTTGTTTTGGCGAAGTCGGTAGAGAATGAAAAAAAGGAATTGATCGCTTACATTGTATTCAAAGATGTAGAGAGTTCTACCACAGAGATTCGTGATTTTTTATCTAAGAACTTACCGGGTTACATGATTCCAAGCCATTACGTTCAATTGGAACATATTCCTTTGACTCGAAATGGCAAAGTAGATAGGAAAGCACTACCAGATATAGATGGTTTTGGAATTTCAAGCGGGGTGGATTATGTAGCTCCTAGAAATTCCATAGAAAAGAAAATTGCTAAAATTTGGCAAGAGCATTTTTCATTAGATCGAATAGGAATAAAAGATGATTACTTTCAGCTAGGTGGGGATTCCATAAAAACGATTCGTCTTATAAGTATTTTAAATAAGTCGTTCAAGATAGAATTTCCAATTGTATCATTTTATGAGAATCCAACTATAGAAGGTATGTCATATTTTGTATCTCAATCTTCGGATCAGGTAAAAGATATAAGGCAATTAAAAGAAGAAATAGAAAAAACAATTGCCGATATAGAAATGTCTGTTATGGATAATCATCCACAAGCACATGATATAACTAATGTATACCCTATGAGTGACATACAAACTGGTATGATATACACCAGTGAGTTGATGAGAGAAAATAACGAATTAGGAGTGTATCATGATCAATTTGTATTTCAATTTAAAGCCATAGATGTTCAATTGTTAACCCAAGCTATGGAATTAATGGTTGAAAAACATGAAACTTTAAGGACCTCATATCATCTCTTTGATTTTAAGAAACAGGTTCAAATAATACATAAAAAAGCTCCGGTTAAAATAGAGGTTGAAGATATAAGTAAATTGACTAAGAAGAAAATTCAAATCCATATTCAAAAGTTCGTAGAATCCGAAAGAGAACAAAACCCGTTTGATGTCACTAAAGCTCCAAATTGGCGAATAAATATTTTTCAAATTACAGATTCAGATATTATTTTCATTTTCCAATTTCATCATGCCATGTTTGATGGATGGTCAGAAAAGAATTTTAGGGTCGAATTATTTGAAATTTATAAAGAGCTAAAGAAAAATAAAGCGTATCGTCCTGTCGCATTAAAATCTGGCATGTATGATAGCATTGTTTCAGATTTGATAGAATCGAGAAATGAAGATAATATTTCTTTTTGGAAAAATAAGATTTCTGATTATAAGCGCCTGGATATTTTTACTGGCGATCAGACTAGTGATCGACTGTTTAAGAGCTATGGAAAGCGTTTTACAAGTAAGGTATTAAGCAAGTGTAAACAGGACAATATTGAACCAAAAACATTATTTTTTGCTGGTTATATTTATATATTGAGCTTACTTTCATCGGAAGAAGATATAACGGCTGGATTAGTATCACATAGGCGACCAATTATTGAAGATGGCGATAAATTATTGGGTTGTTTTTTAAATAGTATTCCTTTTAGATTCAACATGCTTCTTTCCAAAGGATGTACTTGGATAGAATATATAGAACTCATTGCATCAGAATTACGAGAATTAAAAGGAAAAGATAGGCTTTCGTTAAATGAAATTTCTGCTATGACGGATGAAAATTATTCCAGTAATCCGTTTTTTGATGTTTTATTTAATTATGTAGATTTTCATGTACTTGATAAACTTCGAGATAATGAAGAAGTTCAGTCCAGCCAATCGGAAAATCAAGAAGAAGATATTTCGTTGCTGGGCTTTGAAAGGACCAATACTCATTTGGATATTACCGTAAGTCTTACTGGAAAAGAAATAATGATTTTAATTAATCAAGAAAGACAATTAAAATCGGGACATCAATTGAAAGATTTTATAACCTATTTTGAAACCTTTTTAAATAACTACTTACATCATGATGGTAAAAATGTTAATAGCTTAGATGTTATTTCAAAATCCGAAACTCAAAAATTATTATATGATTTTAATGATACCAAGACCGCTTATCCAATGGATAAATGTGTTCATGAATTAATTGAGGAGCAGTCGGTTAAAACACCTAATGCTATAGCGTTAGTGTTTGAAGATACAGAGATCACCTATCAAGAATTAGAAATTCGAACTAAGCAACTGGCCTTATATTTACAGAAACAAGGGATTAAGGAAAATACCTTTGTCGGGATTTGTATGGATCGATCTATAGAGATGATTGTGGCCATATTGAGCATATTAAGAGCAGGAGGAGCATACGTTCCAATTGACCCTACTTATCCCAAAGAGCGTATTGCATTTATCATAGAAGATAGTATTGTAGTCGGTAATGTAGATAATGTAAAACTCATAATTGTTCATGACCATCTTAAGTCAACTATCGATGAGGTTTCTAATAAAGTTTTGACAATCTCACTGAATTACAATTCGATAATAAATAACGAGATGTTCAGTTCTACAGGACATTTGCAACAATATTCAACACCTCAAGATCTGGCGTATGTCATTTATACTTCAGGTTCTACAGGAAGACCAAAAGGCGTTCAGATAACGCACAATAACCTTATGAACTATATTGTTTGGGCAAGTTCAAATTATTTTGATTCAAAAGAAGGCGGTAATTTTGGCTTGTTTAGCTCTATATCATTTGATTTAACTGCCACCAGTATTTATTTACCACTCATAAGAGGGAAGTATTTAAAAGTATTTTCTCAAGAGGAAAGCCTCGAAGATATATTGTCATCTTATTTTAGTTCTCAATCTGGATTAGATGCGATAAAAATGACTCCTGCACATATCGAAGTCTTAAACAGTTTGTCATTGGAAAATACTCAGATAACAAAAGTTATAGTAGGAGGAGAAGAACTTCAAAGAGACCATATTTCAACCTTGCAAAGTCTTAATGAAAACGTCGATATTTTTAATGAATATGGACCAACAGAGTCGACCGTTGGATGTGTGGTTTGGAAAGTTAAGGAAGGTTTTAGTGTAATAAAAATTGGAAAACCAATAGCCAATAGTAAAATATATATATTGGACGCGTTGAAAAATATACAAACAATAGGAGTTGCTGGAGAGTTATGTATTTCAGGAAATGGTTTGGCTCTTGGGTATTTGAATCTTCCTGAATTAACACAAGAAAAGTTTATAACCAATCCTTTTGGAGAAGATAAAATATACAGAACAGGAGATTTGGCAAGATGGTTACCTGATGGTAATCTGGAGTTTTTAGGAAGAATAGACGACCAAATTAAAATAAGAGGGTATCGGGTTGAATTAAGGGAAATAGAATACACGTTAAACCAACATGAAAGTATTCAAAATAGTGTTGTCATTGCCAAAGATCATTTAGGGAGTAAACAATTGGTAGCCTATAGTGTTCCTGCTATTGAAGGAGAAAAAATTGATACTCATTTGATTAAAGAATTTTTGTCGAGAAGTCTTCCAGAATATATGGTTCCTGCCTTTATCATCTCACTTAATATGATTCCGTTAACGACCAATGGTAAAATAGACAGAAAAGCATTAAATCGAAAAGAATTAGAAATAGACAGTGTCCATGAGTATGTAGCACCTAAAACTAAAATAGAACTAAAATTGGCTGGGATATGGCAAAAGGTATTAAATGTTGATCAAATAGGTATTCATGATGATTTTTTCGAATTAGGGGGGCATTCTTTACTCGCAATTCAGTTGATCCAACATATTCGACATGGTTTAAATAAGCCATCATTTGTGTTGCGAGATTTTATCACTATGCCAACAATTAAGAATCATGCTTTATTGTTAGATAATTTTAAAGATAAGGCGTTCGATTCTCATTTGATTGTATTTAATCAATTAGAGGATACAAGTTCCAATGTAGGGGCAACCTTTATTATACCAGGAATGCCAGGGATAGTAGATGGTTATGATACATTGGCAGAGAAACTGGCCGAAAACAACAATTCAGTTTATGGTATTCAGATGAAGGGAACATTAGGAGGAGAAGTCCTTTTGAAGAGTCTTGAAGAACAGGCGGCTCATAACATTACTATAATTAAGAAACTAGATGTTCGTAAAATAACTCTTGTAGCGCATAGTTATGGAGGATTGGTGGTTAATGAAATGGTTGTACAACTTGACAAAGAAGATATTGAATTGGAAAAAATTGTTTTGCTAGATAGCTATACAGAACTTCCAAAAGTGACTATAGAAGAAGAAGTGGAGTCATTATTTTTGATGTTATCAGGGGGCCTAAATCTGTCTCTTAACAAGCATGAAATTGCAACATTTTCTGAAAAAATTATTAATAAATCTGGGAAAACCAAGCAATTAATGTATGATTTCCTTCTTGAAAAAGGAGTCAAAATGAATAAAGAATTTTTCTTCAGCATCTTTAATATATATGATAATTCTAAGCAGATGACATATCAACTATCTTCGAATTTGACTTATAGTATTGATATAATCAAAGCAAAAAAAACGTACTCGAACGATCCTACATTAGGCTGGGCACCATATTATAAATCTGTGAATGTTATTGAAACAGAAGGCGATCATTTTGAATTGATAAAAGAACCCTTTGTAAGTCAGTGGATCAATAAATTAAATAATAAATAAATTAAATTTAGTCGTATGAAAAAAGTCATTATGTTTCCCGGTCAAGGATCTCAGTATAAAGGAATGGGTAAGGAACTATTTGGGAGGTATCCAACTGAAACCAAATTAGCTTCAGATATTTTAGGTTTTGATATTGAAGAACTTTGTGTCAATAATTCGAATCGTCAGTTGCTAAAAACAGAATATACACAACCAGCCATATATGTGGTAAATAGTTTTTTGTATAGAGAGCAAAACCAAGTTCCAGATTATCTTATTGGTCATAGTTTGGGTGAGTATAATGCGCTATTGGAAGCAGGAGCCTTTGATTTTGAAACAGGATTAAGGTTAGTGAAAAAAAGAGGAGAACTGATGGGATCTGCTTCTGGTGGCGGTATGGCCGCAGTTTTAGGGTTAAATATAAAAGAACTTAAACGAAAATTAGCAGAGGATAGATATGAAGATTTGAATATAGCAAATTATAATACACCTACACAAACTGTACTGTCAGGTACCGAAGAAAGTATTAAGGCAGTTGTAAAAGATTTTATTGCACAGGGGATAACTATTGTTCCATTATTTGTGAGCGCACCTTTTCACTCTCGATATATGAAACCAGCTGAAAAAGAATTTTCATCATTCTTATTAAGTTTTAAGTTTAAAGAACTTAAAATTCCTGTCATAGCAAATGTTACTGGACGCCCTTATGAAAACCATTTGATAGCAGATTTACTTAGCAATCAAATTTCCCGTTCTGTCTGTTGGAGTGATTCGATTCGCTACTTAATGGGACAAAATGTAAGTGAATTTCAAGAGGTCGGAAAAGTTATGTTAACCAAAATGACTACCGAAATTTGTAAAAGCTGTACTCCTATTAAAGAAGATGTTTGGTAGAATAAAGGAAAATACGTTTAAATATAGTTCGTATTGTTATTGAAAAAGCATACCCTTTTAGGATTAGGGTATACTTTCTTTAATAAAAATTCAACTTTCAATCTCAATTTTAACAATCTATTCGGATCTCTAAATTTCGATTTAAAAACTCATGAACTTTTAGGGATATATAGTCGATTCATGGGAGAATCCAATTTTGTTTTTAGGGGCTTTTCTTATCGTTTTGGAAACAGAAAGAATAAGAGTTTATCTCGTAAAAAAAGAGATAAAAAGGAATCTGAAAGTAGGTAACGATCAAAATATTCGAATTTTCTCAAAGATGGCTACTACTCTCTTCTAAAGGTAATAGGTTTTAACTGTAAATTAATTGAGTTTTAAAAAATATGAAGATTAAAGCAAATTATAGGAATATATTAGTTATTGCATTTCCATTAGTTGTGGCCAATTTGGCAATAGGTATAAGTCAAATAGTAGATACAGCATTTGTAAACAGGTTAGGTGAGAATGAGTTAAACGGAACGATGTTGGCATCCATGGTTTTAATATTTTATTCTTTTATATGGGGTGGTTTTTCAGAATATAGTCAAATGTTAGTAGCTCGTAAAATTGGAGAAAAAAGATATAAGGAAATTGGAAAGGTACTAGATCATATATTAGTATTAGGACTAGCACTGTTAATAATTATTCTCGGTCTATTTTTTTTAACCAAAAATGGAGGGTTACAATGGATGGTAAAGAGCGAAAAGATTATTGAATATGTCATTATATATTTGGATGTTATTGCTATTGGTTTACCTTTTTTTATTCTTAATAGTTTTTTTGTTGCCTTTTTTTCTGGTCTTGGACGAACCTATATTGTTACCTATGGGGTTTTAACTACTATAGTAGTAAATTTAGTTTTGGACTATATATTGATATTTGGAAATTTTGGATTCTCTGAATTAGGGGTCTATGGTGCAGCTTTAGGACTAATAATAGCTCAGATGTGTACCTCGTTACTATATCTATTCTTCATAATTAAATTGGGATTGATAAAAAAGTATGCTCTTTTTAAGTTTAAAAGAATTGATCCAGAGTTTATTAAAAGTATTGCTTCAAAAACTTTTCCATTAGTTGTACAAAATTTATTTTATATCACTGCTACTTGGGTTTTTTTTATAATGATTGAAAAAAGAGGGGGGAGCGATTTGAGAACTTCCTATGTAGTTCGATCATTATACCTCTTTATTAGTATTCCAGCTATGGCGGTAGGCAGGGCAGTTAATACTATAGTAAGTAATCTATTAGGGCAAGGAAAGAAAGAACATGTTTTAATTGCGATCTTTAAGTCTCATCAAATTGGATTAGGAATCAGCTTGTTGCTTTGCCTACTTCTTTTTATTTTTCCTGAACTCTTTTTAAATATTTATACGAATGATATTGAGGAAATTGCCAAAGCAATTCCAATACTACAAACAATCTTAGTGTCAACGCTTTTGTTTTCTATTAGTATGATTAATATGTACGCCATAATAGGAATTGGAGAGACTAAGATAATATCCTATGTTGCTGGAATTAGTTTTAGCAGTTATCTGTTATTTGCTTATTATTCCATATTCGAATGGAAATCAAGTATTACAATAGTATGGTTAAGCGAATGGGTTAATTGGGGATTGTTTATGATATTATCCGCTTCCTATTTTTTATTTTGGAAAGTTAGAGTACAAAAACTAAAGCAACATTGATTAAAAAATAACGTATGGAAAAAAGTTTTGTTCAAAACGTAACTATGAGAAGGGGTAGCGATATACATATTGTTGCTATTGCTTTTGTTCAAGGTAAGTTAGACGAACTTTTTCTGCATGTGGAAAAACTTCACCATAAAGAAAAAAAACGCTACTATATGTTTGTCCATGATCGCAGAAAAACAAGTTATTTACTTGGAAGGTTAGCTGCAAAACAGGCACTTATGAGTTTAACTAAGGTGTCTATTGCAAATTCGATATGGATAGATTCTGGTGTTTTTGAATTCCCAGTAGTACGATGCAAAGCTATACAAAATAAACAAGTAAGTGTTAGCCATAGTAATATTATGGGAATAAGTATTGCTTTTGAAGAAAACCACCCAATGGGAATCGATCTGGAAAAAATTAGTACCGATCAGGAAAATGCTATTCTAAGCCATATTACAGATGAAGAGAAAGTGTTATTGAAAAATATTAACATGAATACTATTGTCGGATACACTGCCATTTGGAGTATTAAAGAATCTTTGTCAAAAGTGATTAAAACGGGAATGATGTTAGATTTCTCCTTACTTACAATATCTAGTATTATCCTTGAAAATTCTACATTTGAATGCTCATTTCATCATTTCGGACAGTATAAAGCAATAGCACATATTAATGACAATTATGCTATTTCTATTACTCTTCCTAGAAAAACAAAAGCTAATTTTAGCGAAGTATGGGAAATGCTTGCTTCTTTAAATCCTGAATAATGACTAGTCCTAAAAAACCGTTACAGTTTTAATGGATTAAAAATAATAAAATCGGTTCTGTCGCATTAATCCCTTCACCAATCAAATCATTATCAGTTTAGAAATTCTAAGCAGCCAGAGAACAGAAGGTTTTAAACGTAGAATTCTTAGGATTGAATATTTGCCCTTTTCTAATAATATTTATGATTTCTATTCCTGCTAGTGTTCTTTGTGCTGATTCAAATTCTTTAAAACCTGTAGTAATAGTAATTCTCCGTTTTATACTTCGATGATCTTGTTCTACAATGTTGTTCAGGTACTTGACTCGCCGAATCTTTATCTTCTTTGATGTCATACTTCTTTTATTCCAAGTCTGTATTCCGGCTGTATTCGCTCCACTTTTATCAATGTTGATAATTCTAGGCTTGCCGTTATTTCCAATAGCTTTGTTCAAGAACTTCTGAGCTGAACCTTTCATTCTTCGTTTGGTCAACAAGAAGTCTACTGTATTGCCTTCTTTATCAACGGCTCTGTATAAATACCTGTCTCTACCTGCTACTTTGATATACGTTTCATCAAGCCTCCAACTATCCGTAACTGGTCTCTTACGAATGTTCATATTTTTCTCTATCTCTTTAGAAAACTTAAACACCCAACGTTGGATAGTAGAATGATCTACTTTAACTCCTCTAATAGTCATCAATTCTTCAATATCACGATAGCTCAGACTAAATCGAAATTTGAAATATACTGCTTGTTGTATGATGACCTGAGGGTATCGATGATATTTATACATGAAACTACTTTAGACAACTCAAACTTAAGTATATTTGAAATAGTAGATTTAATGCGACAGAACCCTTTATTGAACTAGCTACGTTTTATTCTCTGGTTTCTAGCCAAAAGTTCAATAAAACCACCAAAAAACTTTTACTACACTGTGCCCTTCGGGGCATCCCACCAGTTCCACATTCTCATTTTTTTTGAAAACGCGTAGCAAAAAAGTTGCGTGTTTTTTCCAAAATACCTTCTGAATTTAGCGGTCAAAGGTTTAGAAACCATCGCCAAATATTCACAAATAATACACTAGAGAAATGGCAAACGAAAAGGATTTGGACTACGGAGCTATTGGAACAGTCATCGTAGTATCCGCAATAGCTTTTACAGCACTTGGGGCATTCTATCTGCGTCCAATGCTAGATAAAAGAAAAGCTAAAAAACTAGCAGCAGCAAAAAAAGCACAAATAGCCAGTAAAAAAGCATAACCCTTTAGAGAGGATCGCAGAGCGATTTTAGTTACGAAGATTGAAAGGATTTGTGGTGCTACAAATGTTAAACGTCACGCTTTAAGCGAGATAAAAATCAAAGAAAATGAGTTACAACGATGAATTAATGAGATATCAGGACGATGCGGAAGATCGTTATGATGATTATGATGGAGATATGGAAGTGTATGATGATTACGATGATGATGAGGATGACTTCGATTCTGGTTTTGAAGGAAATGAGGATGGTTATGATGATTATGACGAGGAATATGAAGAAGATGGCTATGATGACTATGATGGTTATGAAGAAGATGGCTATGATGATTATACCCGTACCTCCATCGGGAAGATTGATCCGAATGACCGAACCCTTACTGTAGTAGTTAAAAATACTTCAGGAGATGCAGCCGAAGCCATTGTTTTTGGAGGAAATGAAAACGCAGCACAACCTACAGGAGTTACAGTTGATGTAGAAGAAAGTAGTCACAATGAAGTGAAGGAAGAGTCAAAGGCAAATCCGTTTAAGATTTCAGGGATGAAGTATTCGGTTTCGAATCCTTTACAGTTTGACAACGTTTTGAAGCTTACCAAAAGAACAGCTACAGGATCGAATACCATTCGTGTGTATCAGCCCCGTAATGCTACCTCACCTCAAAACTTCACCCAACAATTAATTGATGATGACAATTTTGAGTTGAATGTTACAGGTCAGGATTCTTTACGTGTTACTATTAATCCAGAGACTACGGCAGTATTCACCTTTACAATCAAGGCAAGAGCAAATATGGGTAACCTTTTAAAAGGACATAATGTAGCGGAGTTATCCAGCGTGCCAAGAACCACTGGTTTACCTCAGATTGACTTAATCCGTAGAAGAAAGCGTTCTACAGCATTTGGCATTCGTCCGAGAAGACGAAGACGTGTACGTAGAAGACCACGAAGATACTATGGTAGACCAAGACGAGTAAACAGATATCCAATGTCTGCATTACGTAGACGGAGATAGTTAGCTATAAGCAGTAAAACTAAATAAAGTGATTCAGCCAAAGCGATAGGAATATTCCCAAGGCTTTGGCTGTTCTTTTTAACAGACAAATGAAATGCTTATGAAAACATCAAAAGGAAAGAGAATTAAGAAGGGTTTAGCACAGAATAGTATTGACTATATCGTATTTAGTAATCCTGAGCCTGTTCGCAAGATCATCTATGATTGTGGATATGAAGCTCCCAAGAGTCTCCATATTTTAGTTAGAGCTACTAAAGAGTTGATTAAAAAAGAAGGTAAATCCATCATTACAGAATTACTGAAAATACACCCTGATAAGAAAGCGATCCTAGCATTAAACCCCAAAGAAAAGAAGAAGCCTTGCAACTCTTGTAGCAATGATAGTTACAATAGTGAAGATAACTTTTGTGGAGCTTGTGGGCATTCCAATTATAATGGTTCAGGTGATGAAGATAGTTTTTTAGACCAGTTTTCGGAAGCATCTGATAAGGAAGTGAAAAGCTATTATGATCGTATTGTTAAGAAATCAAATGCAAACCCTGAAGATCAAAAATTAGCATTAGAAGTTCAGATGGTATGGAATGAGGTAAGACAACGAAAACTTACGGATACGAAAAAAACACCTTCAAGCACAGTCTCAATTAATCCAGTACCTCAAAAAACTGCAATGTTTGGTAAAGATGAATTAGTTCTTTTGGGACTGGTTTTTATTGCAGGATACTTGGTAGGAACAACTACCATTAAAGGGCAATTGGCAATATAATTTTAAAGAAAGATAAGAGATGAAACAAAATATGCGACAACGATATAATGACACGATCAATTTGATAAGTCATTTGATATTGACCAAACCGAAACCCGTAATGACTCTTTTAATGAAATATGGGGTGCGTTTTGAAGAAAAACCCACTAAAAAGGAATTAGCAGATGAAGTGGTCGAATTATTAAAATCTACTAATGAAAAATTCCAAGAAGATTTGAGCAATTTACTCACAGTTCATATTCAATTT
The DNA here is from genome assembly GCA_929200365.1 of uncultured Flavobacteriaceae bacterium. Classification (GTDB taxonomy): domain Bacteria; phylum Bacteroidota; class Bacteroidia; order Flavobacteriales; family Flavobacteriaceae; genus Aquimarina. The sequence continues at coordinate 19,133 of CAKMZM010000011.1, forward strand.
CGAGGAAAGGAAATGCTTGCATTAGATAGGAGTAAGTATAGTTCTTATGATGATGGAGATGAGGATGAAGATGAGTTTTGGGGAGCATTAGCAAAAGGAGCTGTTGGTATTATAGGAGGGTTATTTGGTAAGAAGAGACGAAGACGTAGAAGAAATCGTGGTGGTGGAAATGCTGCTGCATTGGCAGCTTCACGCGCTGCTGCTGCAAAACGACAAGCAGATGCACAAGCAGCAAGAGTGAGAAGGGACTTTCAGATGAAAATGCAAGCAATGGAAGCGCAACGAAGAAGAGAACAAGAAGCAGCTAGAAGAAGACAGGAAGCAGCTGAACGCAGAAGAAGGGAGGAAGCAGAACGTAGAAGAAGAGAAGATGAAGCAAGAAGCAAGAAAGAAGCAGAGTCAAAGAAGAAATCCAATATGATGTTAATGGTAGGCGGAGTAATTGGGTTATTGGCAATAGCAGGCATTTTTATGGCTAAATCAAATAGCCAAAAACCTATGATGCCGTATGTACCACCACAACCGATATCCAATAGATAAACTAAGGATAATAAAACACAGCAATTATGATCGATTATCCCATAGAGTTAAATGATTTTGAAAGTGACTTTGAAACTACCGAATATGATCCTTTTCTGCATCATGTAATTAGGCATAAGCTTCGAAAAAAAAAGAACCGAAGAAGATTAGGTAGGTTGATAAGAAAACACCCTAAAAATAGAGTGTTACGTGCTATAGGTATCGGTAGGAGAAGGCGTAGAATTCGCCCAGTTAGAACGGCGCATAGAAGGTATGCAAAATCAATGCGCCGACCTATTAGAAATACCTTAGTAACCAAACCAAGAACGAATAAAAAACCCTTTCGATTACCACCAGTATCGTTCGGCAATCCTATTCATAGAGATTTAAAAGGTATAAAAAAAGGTCGTGGATTTCCTTACAGTATCAGACGGGGGCGACCCATAATGCCAGATAATCCATTATTGAAGGGAAAACCTCCAGTATTTACTACCAAGCCTAATAAGAGAAAAAAACCAAAAGTATCTAGGGATATTGTTATTCCGTACAAGAGAAGATATGGAAAGCGTAAACCAAGGGTAATGCCTAGAAGAATACCAAAAGTGAACACTCCATCTTTGGAGGAGGAATTACCAATTATGGAAGATATACCATTAATGGATGAAGATATGAACAAAGCAGAAAGAGAAGTGTCCGAAGGAAAAAGTGAAACTCAAAAAGCAAAAGAGCAAAAGGACAAACAGAAACGGACAATAAAGAACATTATTGGAATAGCAGCACTAAGTGTTGTTGCTGTCAGTATTGTAGCGTATAAACTTAAAACAAAATCGGAAGCAAATGGACGTATTAGCTAACATTACAGAGCAAGATTTTACAGAAGTAGGGGAAATTCCTTTGGGAGTTTTATACGCTTCGGTAAAAAATGTAGGACAAACACCAGTTATGGTAAATAATGTAGAACTCGCTGCGGGCAAAGCGAAAGGGTATCCATTTGTAGGTAAACCATACGGTGTAATACCATTTGACCCGCAAGACTCGACATTACGTGTATTATACGTGTTGTAAGGGTAACTGAGAAGATAAAAATATAGAATTCAATCTAAAAAAATAGCTATGATAGCAGGAGAAACAGAAATGTTATTAGCAGATCATATAGACGATGATGTTTATGATGATTTCTTGTTTTTTGGAAACAAAGAAAAACGAGCAAAAAGGAGAGCTGCCAGAAAAGCAAGGAGAGCCAAAAGACGAGCGAAGAGGAGATCAGACCGAATTCATAGAAAACAGAATAGGGAAGGGTTTTTATCTAAGTTAGGAGATGTATACAAAGACTTGGGTGGAGGAGCTGCCATTGGAGGAGCAATTGATACTATTATTAGTAAACCTGTTCCAACACCAATACAGGATACATACCCTGAACAGATGATGAATACTCCCTCTGATTTTAGAGTAGATATAGGAGATCAAAAAGTATATGGTGGAGATAATAAAAGTACTATTGCAGTTCCTCAAAAAAAGGATAACACGAACACTATTTTAATTATTGGAGGTGTCGTTGTTATGGCATCCATTGTTGGGCTGGCGATCTATCAAAGTCAAAAAGATAAGTACGTACATATTAAACAAAACTAATACATGCTTATTCCAATTCCATCCAATAGAAAACGTTTCACTTTGGAAGTTACCATCAAGGCGAAAAAGGCAATACATGTTGGCTTTAAGGTGTATGATCCTACTGTCCCTAATACCCATTATTTCAGACGAAAAGCCTTTTTGACAAAAGAACAACAAAGATGTATAAAAATTCCTTTACCTGTCACGCCAGAAGAATTGGAACTGGAAGTGTATGATAAAAATACGGGAGATGATTTAGGGATTACCATTGTAGATTTTAAAGTGGTTATGATGGGAGACCCACAATTTTGGGCAACACCAGAGCAACAACGATTTATGGATTTTGCCATCCAGTTTGCTCAAAAGGCAGGGTATGTCCCTTCGGGATTTTATGATAGTCGAGAAGGAGAATTTCTATTTCAGTATCTACCTAGCATCGTTGATGATTTTGGTAAAGAATTGATAACACCAGCAAGAATACATCGCAAGATGCCAAGAGTTCAGATATCTCAACGATTGTTTAAAACATATACTATTCCTGTACGGGTAGCTATACTATCTCATGAAGGATGTCATTGGTTTTTGAATACCCGTAGTGAGACAACAGCAGATTTATGCGGGATTCGGCATTATTTGGACTTTGGTTTTCCAAAAATAGAAGCGGTGTATGCAGCTACAAAAATTTTTAATCAATATCCCGAATTAGTGGGTGAAATACAAGTGAAACGAACAAAAGAAATAGTTGAATTTATAGACGGATATGTATTAACACAATGAAGAAAAGCACGGAAATAGCATTTATAATGGCTGGGATCGGTATTGCTGCATTATGGGCAATGCTCGGCAGAAACCGTAAAAGGAGGTCAAGTCTAATAGAAGCACCTATAAAAGGTGGAGCAAATGCTATTCCAAAAAATAAGAATGAAGAAGATGCTTTTCAGGAAGTTCTTGATGATATAAATCCGTATGATCCTTTTAATAATGGAGGTCATCCAAATTATAACAGACTACATAAAAATCCTTTTAAAGGATTAGGTGGAGCAGGTGTAAAACTCAACAATACAAGCTTATACAAAAAGTTACAGCAGAACTATGAATCCACACAACTAACGCTAACAAACACCTCTGATATCGAACGTGAAGTTCGCTTATGGGCTGGTAATAAAAAACCACCGATTAGTCCTGCATTACCAGGAGACATTGCAGATCATGTTTTTAGGACGATCACAGCAAGTGTAAATGGAAGTACAGGTATTTACCCGCAAGGAATCGTAGTGAACCCTTATAACAGATTCACCTATATAGCAAATCAATTATCCCATAATATCAGTGTACTGAATAGTGATGGAATTGTTATTTCCCTGATTCCTATAATTGCTAATGGTAGCAGCCCCTTTGGGGCATCGCCCGTAGACCTGACTGTGAATAGCCACCCCAATTCCCCAAACTTTGGAAAGGTCTACGTGGCGAATGTTATAGGTGATACCGTAAAGGTGATTAATCAGCAATTAGAAGTTACTACTACGATTCTAGTAGGGAAACGTCCTATTGGAATTACTTTCAATTCTTTTAATTCCAATGTATATGTTGCTAACATTGGAGATGATACAGTTAGCGTTATTGATACCATAACTGAAACAATCCTTACAACAATTATCGTAGGTAAAGCCCCAAAAAGTATTACCATTCGACCAGATAACGGTCAGGTATATGTGATCAATTCTGGAGCAAATAGTATCTCCAGTATCGATGTCAATAATCAAGTAATCGACACGATAGAAAATATTGGAAATGAGCTTGCTACGGCTTCGTACAATCCTATGAACAATCATTTATATGTGGTTTCCTCTAGCAAAAATACAGTTATCCCTATCCATCTGGATACGAATGTACCAAGTACAGCAATTCCTGTTGGTGCAAATCCGTACCATATTCTATACAATCCAAATAATGAGCTTTTATATGTAGGTAATCGCGCAGATAACACCTATTCCATAATTGATACCGATACTGTAATTGATACACTTTCATTAGGAATGGTAGATACATCAATGGGAATTGACAGCGCTACAGGTATGATTTTTAGTAGTGATAGCACTACGGGTGTTGTTACATTGATTTCATATAGTAGGGAGAGTAATACGATACTCATTAATGGAGGATATTATGCAAAACGGGAAGATTTCACCTTCAACCCTGCCATTGTACAACATGTCAAATTTATTTTGTCTGGTACGCAGCGCTTTAAAGTCTTAAAACTAGAAGAAGAAAGCGTGACAGGAACTACACAGGTGAAGCCCATCTCCTTTTCCAGTTATCATAACCCTCAAAACTTTGGGAACGTAGCTGAAGTATTTGAAATGAAAGGAGCAATTATCGATGGTAAAAATGGATGGGTATTCAAAATAGCAGGAAAACAAACTATCACCATCCATACCTATTACAAACAATTTGAATCAGAAAACATTTTAGAGTATGCAATACTTAATCAGAAAAACAGCAAGGTATGAACAGTGTATTAGATATAGCGTTAGCAGAATACGGAATTACAGAGGTTGTAGGTAATAACCATAATCATCGTATTCTTCAGTATTTCAAGGAAATCGGTCATAAATGGGTGACTGTAGATGAAACCGCTTGGTGTTCCGCTTTTGCAAATTGGGTAGCTATGAAAGCAGGATACTATAGAAGTGGTAAGCTAAACGCTCGCTCATGGTTAACTGTTGGTATAAAAGTGGCAATGCCACAAAAAGGAGATGTTGTTGTCTTTTGGAGAGTTAAAAAAAGTGATTGGAGAGGACACGTAGGTTTCTTTATCAGCTATAGTGAGGATAAAAAATACATCTATGTATTAGGTGGCAATCAGAATAATCAGGTATGTATTAAAAAGTATCCAACCTATCGATTATTAGGATTTCGGGATATAAGAAAAAATACTTCCGATCCCATGCTGGATGCAGCATAATATTGGAGAGTAACAGCTAAGTAATGTTTAAAATTAAAAAAATGAAAAATACCATAATCACATTGGGTGTGGGGTTTCTTATTGGTCGGTATATCTATATCCATCGTGATAAAAAGGAAGCCTATCATAAAGAAGCTCAAATCAAACGAAGGATCATAGCCACTTTGGAAAATTTGGGATTATCCAAAAGAGAAATTAAAGAGCAATCGAATACCATTTTTAAAAAATAAACGAGATATATGCCTATCGAAGTCAAGATACAAAACAAATCATTTTTAGTTCCTGAATCTGGTGATCCCTGTGAACTATGGGTAGGCTATTTCAACAGTCTCAAGGCTGACTTAGGTACAAATAATGCAAGGACAATCTGGCTTGTGACCTGGAAGACAAACGGATCATCAAGTTGTACAACCAATGGAAAGTTTAATGCCTGGCTTGTTAAGAATAAAATAGATGTTTCCAGTGCAGCGACCAGAGCCATTGCGGATGCATCACAAATCGGGAGCAACTTTATGGGATTAGGAAAAAACCTTTCTAAGATAGCATCCATAGCCCTTCCTGCAATACTGACCTTGATATTGATTGTTTTATGGAATACGGCAAAAAAGGCTGATGTAACTGATATAGCAAGCTATACTCCAATGGGTAAATCTATAGGAACTGGAATCAAATTTTTGAATAAATGAAAAAAGTAGTTGGGTTACAAATAGCTGTAGGAACAGTAGGACTAATATTAGTTGGTACTACCTATGTCACTTTACGAAATCGAAAACGTGATAAAGTTGCTAGTATCCTATTACTAAAGTTAGGTAAAATGCTGAATCCTATTAGCAAAGGTTTAATGGGTGAAGAAGCTCTGGATGCAAAATATGTAGGACGGGTATTGAATAAAGTTAGTGGAAGTGTCATCGTTCTGAAGAAATCTACAACAACTCGATATGCAAATGAAATACATAAAGCATTTAAACCTTGGTATCGAGGAGGAGACTCCGAAGAAAGTGTATATGCAGTATTTAGAAATCTAAAGGATAAAGTACAGGTATCTCAAATAGCAAAAGCGTACTTGAGTATGTATAGGGTATCACTAAGTGACCAATTAAAAGATCGATTTGACAAAGATGAAATCAAGACAGTTTTGAGCATCATTTCAAGATTACCGAAGTATAGAAAATTATAAAAATTAAAGCAATGAAAATGACAAAAACAATGTGGTGGACTATAGGAGGTGTTGGAATCGCTGGATTGGGTGTAGGAGCTTACTTTTTTATGAAACGTAGAAAAAAAGGGAAAGAAATTTCTTTTTCTACCATTAGTAATTCAGGGAAACCTGTAAAAGTAGTAAGAGGAGGTAGTGCCACTCCAGTAGTAGAGCCTAACTGGAAAAACCCTTTTGATATGAGTTATAACAAGGATGTAAAAAAATGGTTGGGAAGAAAGCGCATTAAGGAACTTTCATCAAGTACGGCTAGTAAATATGCTCTTCAATTAAAAAGAGCCAAAGGACGCTTTAACGATGATGAAGAAGCTGTAGAACGTGTGTTTAAAAGATTACAAGATAAAACGCAAGTAGCAAGTCTTTCAAAGGCATTTTACTTTAATCATAAAAAAGATATGTGGCAATATTTAAGAGGTTTTCTAAGTGACGGTGAAATGAAAAAATTGGTTCACGAACCAGTACGAAGATTACCCAATTATAGATTACTGACATAACATATAAAATAAGGACTAAAAATAAAATTATATGGGAGCAGCAATTAAAAAATCAAAAGGAACTAAATCAAGCGAAGGAGATGGGAAAATTTGGATAGGTATCGGTTTTACTGCTTTGCTATTAGGAGGAGTTGGATACTACTGGTATTACAAGAAGAGAAAGAAAAAGGAAACAGAATTGTTTCTATCCTCTGGAGATACTACAAATGGAGTTGTGGATACAGCGGATACACCCGTAAAAGTGAAACGGTTTCGATGTGTAAGTAGTGCATATCCATTAGAGTATGGAACGTGTCATAGAGATGTGAAGGTGCTACAGTCTTATATCACTAAAATTCATAAGGATAACATTGGAATAGATGGAATGTACGGGAATAAGACAAACAAGGCAGCAAAGAAGTATTTACAAAAAACATCATTTGCAAAACAAGATATTAATGGCATGCGAACAGCCTTAAAAACGATTAAAAGATGATTAAAAACGATTGGATTATTGCAGGAGTTGGAATTAGTATTGGCATTATAGCCGTATACTTTGTGAAAAATAAAAAAAGAAAACCTAAGATGGTTTCGAATAGTATAGAACCTATTATAGATGCTACTATCCAAGAAATAAAACAAGAAGAACCTTGCTTAATAAAAAGAAAGGAAGTAGTAAAAGAAACTCCAGAAATTAAAACTAAAAAACCTTGGCTATTAACCAAAGGTAATACAGGAAAAGAAGTAGAACGATTACAAATATGGCTACTTAGACATCATGGGTGGAAAGGTACAATTACTAAAGTGTTTGATGAACAGACAGAACAGCTAGTCCAAAAGATTTTCAAAAAAGCTGGTATTGATAAAGAAACGTATGATAAACATCAAATGGGAACACCAATTCACGAACTCATAAAAGCGTAATTGAAATGGAAAGAAGAAAAAAAAGAAACTTAGGAAATATACTGGATGCATTGGTGGATAAGGATGGGCTTAAAACAGAAGTTACTATTACCCTTACCAATCAAACCTTGTTAAAAATTATTATGGGATTGCTCTTATCTGGAGTGGCAATAATAGTAGTCGCTAATGTAGTCAAGAATGTATTACCAAATACACAGTTGACAGCTATCGAAAAAGAAATTATAAATATTAAACAAACCCTTAAATAGAAACAGTTATGGAAATAGTTATGGAACAGTTTGCAAATTTTTTGAATACCCTTGATTGGGTGTATATCTTCTCCTTTATCCTAATTACTCAAGCAATAATGTACTATAGAGTACCTCAGTTTATTGGAAGGGGTACAGGGATTAAGATTAGAAATAGATACCAGGTATTAATCATAGGATTGATATACGGAATTATTGTGTTTTTTGTCAGAGGATATGATCTACCAAAGGTATTGAGCCTTTTTATATCGTTCCTTTTAGCAACAACATTTCACAAATTTTTATTGGAGAGTGTTTTTGAAAAGATATTCCCTAAAAAGGTGATAGAAACCCCCAAAGATGATCTTTTATGAAATATTATAAATGGATACTACTCTTAGCAATGCTTACAGGGGTAGTCATTATCCCCTTCCTAGTTCTTCCTGAAGAAGAAAGTGTGATAGATCAAATTCAAAAAATAGAGATTGAAGAGTTGAAACGGGAAAACATTGTTTTGAAGGAAAATAATGATCTATTGGATCAGGAAATAGTAGCAATGGAATTGATAACTGACAGTTTAATTGCGCTAGTAATTAAAGATCAGCAAGTAATAGATAAACTAATAGTTAGGAAAAATGAAAAAGTTAGTGCTATTGATGATTTTACTGATGATGAGCTTTATCGGTACTTCGCAAGATTTAGTACCAAAGGTACAACAGATAGGGAATGAAAAACACTATTGTTTCACCATTTTACAATCCCGTGAGATTGCCAAGTTATTGGAGCTGGGGAAATACAATGACTCCTTAGTTAGCAGTTTGTCATTGGCAAATCAAAGGTTTGAATTACTCATTCAAAAGAAGGATAGCATAATTTCCTTCCAATCTGATAAGCTGGAAAACTATTCAATGGTGCAACAGAACAATGATAAAACCATTTTTTTATTAGAAGAAAGGTTGGCACGACAGGAGAAAAAAGTAAAGAGGGGGAAGCTACATAAGATTCTTTTAGCGGTAAGTCTGGTAGCCTTGGGAACATTAGTAATCAGTAATTAAAGAGATATGGAAATAGCAGGATACCAAAGCGATTTTACATTGGATAATGTAAGTGGAGATAGTAATTTACCACAAGAAAACAGTTTAGGGGGGTATGCAATAACTACAGGAGCAGATGACAATGTGTATGCGTTAAGTTTAGATCCATCATTGACAAAGCCCTATAAGGCGGGCTTGTCTGTAGAAGTGGTTTTTCATAATGCTAATACAGATAGTGCCACGCTAAACATAGACAATCAAGGCGCAATGCCATTGAAGAAATTTAATGGAATCTCATTGACCTCTTTGACCGCAGAAGATTTAAAAACAAAACTAGTTTATAAGTTAGTGTTTGATGGTACTTGTTTTCAGGTGCTTACTGGCATTCCATTAGGTACAGGTATTAGTCAAAATAGTCAGGTAACCTTTTCTATTCTGGATGAGAATATTAATTCTGAGGATGTTTTCTATGTAATTAATGGGAATAAGTACGCTGTAATTAATGGGAATCTTGTGATTCCTCGAAATATTCGATTACGTAAGGTTGGTGGTGCAGGACAACTTGGAGGTACAGCTAGTAGTGGTGCGGTTTTAAAAATGCCAACTCCTGCAGATATTGGAGGAGTGATTGCTTGGACAACTCAATCTTCGGAAGGAAACTTGTTTTTTTGTCAGTTGAGTGGGCTTGGTGTTTTAGTTATTACTGGTGAATTTACTTCGGATTTAGATGAAGTATCTATTCATTTTCCTTCCTATGTCGCTAAAACACCATTAGAATTTCCAGTACTTCCTGTATTTAATACCCTATAAGAAGCTTGATATGTCCATTAGAAAAGAACAGTATATAATGCATTATTACCCTTATGCAAAAAAGGCTTCTGAGAAATCAGGAGTACCTGTTTTATTTGCATTAGCACAAAGTGCGTTGGAGTCTGGTTGGGGACAATCTGCAAAAGGGAATATGATGTTTGGTGTCAAAAAAGGATCTGGTAAAAACTATGGAGGTTGGTCGGGAGAAACTCAGTTAATCACAACTACAGAATATTCGTCTACGGGGACTCGCCGTTTCCCTTTTATTTATCCAGGATACCCAATTCAAACCTCAAGTGGTAGATGGAAATATAGAATTAAAGATGTTTTTAGAGCATATCCAAGTCCTTTTTTCTCCTTTTTAGATTGGGCTGGATTGCTTTTTAAAAACAGGCGATACAGATATGCAATGCAGCATAAAAAAGATCCATATCGTTTTGCTGAAGAAGTAGCCAAAGCGGGATATGCTACAGATCCTAATTATGCCAATAAGATCAAAAAGATAATGAAGGAGATCGAGCAAGTGATCATTCTGAAGAAACTAAATAAAGACAAAAAAAGCATTATACTTCCAATAGTCATTATGGGGATTAGCGTCATTGCGATAATTATATCAGTAGTAAAAAGTAATACAAAATAGATAGCTTGAGAATAAATTAAAGAAATACCAAGAGAAAAAATGAAGACAGATAAAGGGAATATAACTATGAATATACTTTTTGGAGCTTTTTTAGCAGTAAGTATCGTGTTAAAATGTGTTGCTATTCGTGACCATAATAAAAAGATGAAAGAGAAGAAACAATGTAATTGTGGTGGTAAAGGATAGAATGCACATATGGTTTGGTTTAGGAGCGGCTTCTATAGTAATTATAGGGGCTATTACTATAGCTAGACTAAAATCAAAACAAAAGGTTGATCTTACCAAATTTGATAGTCCAGACATTCAAGAATCTGGCAAATGCATGGATAAGGAGTTTATCCAAATGCTTCAAAAATTGGCTAAAGTTACCAAGCTACCAATTTTCGATATGATTAATTCTGGTGCCCGGTCAGCGTACTGGAACAGTAAAGTAGGTGGAGTTTCAAATTCATCTCATAAAATACCTAAATGCCAAGCTGCTGATATTAAAACTCCTACAAAATCTATTAGAAACAAGATCGTCATTGCAGCAAAATTAGTGGGCTTTAAACGTATTGGTGTGGGTAGAACATTTGTGCATCTGGATAATGACAGGTCAAAAAAACAATATGTAGCTTGGGGATACCCTTCAGGAACAAAGCCACCTATAAATCCATTTGTGTAAAATAAAAATCGGAAGTTTACCAATTGTTTGTCTGATTGTACTCGATGACCCAATGTTTGGAATCAGGTTCAAAATTATGAACAGTGATACTTGTTTCTACAGGTGTATTGCTATCCATATTTTCACCTTTTTTCACCATGTCTAAAATCACAATAGCTGCTTTCTCATATGCTATACTATTAAGGATTCCATTGGAAAAATTAATTTGAGCCATATAAAAACGATTGTTATCTGTTAATGAATCTGGTGTTGCAGCATAATAATATGCACTTAGAGAATTGTTCCTTTTTATTAAATGAATATCACAATATCCAGGGTTGTTTATAGCAGTTAGATTGATAATATGACCTCCAATATGTATACGGTCATTAAATAGAAAATTCCCATGCACATCTTTAATATGAATATAAGGGCTGGATACTTCTTTTAGGATACATTTTTTGACAATATTCATCAAGCTGTAAAGAATATGTAAATAGCGTTTATTAGGATTTTCAGGGACTTCATTACCTATTACGCATACCGCATTTGGTTGTGTTATCTCATTGACTATTTCCTGTATGTCGATGTTTTGTGACATTAAATATTGCTTAGTCTTAAAATTCTTACCAATTTAGTAATTAGAAATCATTTGATTTTTTAATTATTCGCATGTTTTCTATAAGAGTATGTTGTTCTTTATCAATAGTACTATACCATAAAAAAATGCTTATTACTCCTAAAATAAATTTCATTTCCTGATGATTTCGAAAGTGTCACTTCCATGTGGCATACATATTTTTATATTATACATTCTAATAGCACCATCTGGTTCTAACGTTCTTAAAACACCTTCTCCTCTGTTTTCATAGTCATTTCTTTCTAAGCTCAATATTTTTCCTCCTTGATAAAACTGTAAGTTATAGTTTTCAATAGGTATCATATTACCTTTAGCACGTTCTCGAATTTTTCTTGAATTTTTCTTGAATTTTTCTTGAATTTTTCTTGAATTTTCACATCTGATTTATATGCAAATTTTATTGTTTCCTTTCTTCTTTTTTTAGTCAAATTCATCCACTTATCAGCATTTCCTTCATTCAAAATTGTTCTTAACTCTTCGTAATAAGCAACCACTTGTTTTTTTACAGCTATAGAGTCTTCTTTTTTAAATACTTTACTGTTTTTCCAGCCTTCTAACTCGTATGGTAAATCATTAATCTCTACTTCCCACTCCAATTCTATAACAGGTAGGGGTGTTGGCATTGGAGGTAAAGGGAGTTTCATAATTTCTTCATCATATTTTAACCCTCTACCATTAGGATTCTTGATTACCTTTACCAGTTCAAAATGCGATAGCTCATATCCATCGGGGTCGATAAGATTTCGCCCTTGTGTAGGTAATAATCTAAGCTTAATCGTATGTTTGCCATTACCTAATAAATAGGGATTCATCTCTATAGCTGCTTGCGATCCTGGGTCATAATCTTTTTCTGCTGCGATATCATTAATATACAACTCATACGATGTAAATGCAGAAACCGAGACTGCATAGGTAAATTGTTTGGCGATTGGTATTTCTTGTATAGCACACACACCATTTTTTACTACAGTATGTTGTTCTTTATTGATAGTACTGCAGCACAAAAAAAAACTTATTACTCCTAAAATAAATTTCATTAACGTATAATCTCAAAAGTGTCACTTCCTTTCGGCATATGTAACATAACACCTATATGATATACTCCCCCGTCTTTATTCTTGTTAATTAAAACTCCCCATCCTTTTATATTTGCATCATAACCTTCAAATTCTTCTGTTTTATTTCTTTCTAAAGATAAGACCCTGCCATTTGCATAAAAATGAAGTTTGTAATCTTCTAGAGGTAGCATGTTGCCTTTACGTTCTTCTCTAACCTCATTTAAAATAGCTTTCCAATTTTCTTTTATATTAGAGTTTTTTTCATAGACACATGTCCAAAATTCTTTTCGTTTTTTTAAGTTTTGTTTTTTCCACTCATCAGAATTTCCTTCATTTAAAATTGTTCTTAACTCTTCGTAATAAGCAACCACTTGTTTTTTTACAGCTATAGAGTCTTCTTTTTTAAATACTTTACTGTTTTTCCAGCCTTCTAACTCGTATGGTAAATCATTAATCTCTACTTCCCACTCCAATTCTATAACAGGTAGGGGTGTTGGCATTGGAGGTAAAGGGAGTTTCATAATTTCTTCATCATATTTTAACCCTCTACCATTAGGATTCTTGATTACCTTTACCAGTTCAAAATGCGATAGCTCATATCCATCGGGGTCGATAAGATTTCGCCCTTGTGTAGGTAATAATCTAAGCTTAATCGTATGTTTGCCATTACCTAATAAATAGGGATTCATCTCTATAGCTGCTTGCGATCCTGGGTCATAATCTTTTTCTGCTGCGATATCATTAATATACAACTCATACGATGTAAATGCAGAAACCGAGACTGCATAGGTAAATTGTTTGGCGATTGGTATTGCTTCTATTTGTATATTTTCTGTAGCCTGCATGTTTTTAGTTTCTTTTTTGTTGGCACACCCCATAAGGATGGTTAATGATAGTAGTAAAAATTTCATGTTCTATAAATAATTATGCTATTTTGGTTTCTTTGATATAGGTAAACCCATCATGGATTTTGAATTTGTCTTTTGGTTTAGATTTTTTTTCAGGCTTATCACTAAACCCTCCTTTGTTTTTATTTTTGTTTGTTTCAAATTTAGCATACACAACAGCAAATAAGCCGTCATATTCTAGTTTAATTTGATCTGCTGTAAAATCGGTAGTAAATTTAGCAAAAGCTTGTCCACCCATCACTGCTTCACTGGTAATTTTTTTGGTTTCAAATTTGGCACGCAATTCACAATCGATTCCAAATTTAATTTCTCCTGTAGCGCCTATATCATTAAAGGTAAAACCATCTACGGTATGATAGGTAGATGCTTTTGATTCTAGCTTGAGTTCTCCGCTGGCAAATAGATCGACATGGTAGTCTACATCGATATTAATTTTATCTTCATCATCTCCGCCAAAGGTTTCTACCAACCAGTTCCAAAAATCATCTGATCCATCTATGGCATCAGCTGTGGCGGTTAGTGCTTTGATAGCTTGCCCTAGATATGGTATTTTGGTGGCTATAAACAATAAATCAAGACGCCCTTCGATCATGATTAGCGGGTCTGCCTTAAAAGCGATATTGTATTCTTTGCCTATTCGGGTAGGATCTGTAGCACTTTGTTTTAACTCCCAAGAAATAGCACCTGCAAATACGGGTTGATCTATTTTGATGCTAAACGGCATTATCTTGCCCAATTTTTTACCTACTTTATCTACTTTTTTTAAATATTTTTTTCTTTTCTTCTTTCTTCTTTCTTGAAGCTAAAATTCTAAAAAATGATATTTTAATTATTGATCTTATCTTATAATTTCTAAACTATCTGATCCTTTGGGAGAGTAGAATAATAAATCGTAATAAGAATATACAATTCTATCCAAATTATCTTTGGATACACCTATAAATGCGGACTTCCCTCTAAACCTAGTGTCTGTTCGTACTAGTCCAATTATTTTGTTATTACCGTAAAAAACAAGTTTGTAATTTTCCAAAGGTTCGTATTCTTCTTCAAACTCATCAAATGATTTTACAAAATCATTGGTTTCTTTTAAAAGACTATTTTTGGAAAGGTAATCATATTGTGCTATTTCTTTATCTCTATTAAACTCTCTTTTTAAGATTTTACTAATTTTTTTGTTTTTATAATCAAGAATTATTTCATTATAGATGTTTGATAATTTTTCTTTTAAAGATAAACTATCTTTTTTACTAAATTCATTTCCATTAGTCCAACCAGCTAAATTATATGGCGTTTTTGTTTCAAAACTTAAATTGATTTCATAAAAATTTAAACTAGAATAATCTATAGGAACATTATTTTCATCATTTTTAGGAAGTTGATAGTTTAGAATATTTACAGGTTCTTCTAGACTGCCATTTACCCAAGCTGTTTGCTCAATAGTCAATTCAAAACCATAATCTATTTCTAAAAAATCTTTTTGTGTATTTCTATCTTCATATCTCGGGTATACTTTTATTGATATATTTTGATTTCCTTCTTTCAAAAGAACTCTATTAATAGGATACCAAATAGTTCCCATATTTGGACTGAATCTTATTGCAGCAGGAACATCATTTATAAGAATCTCATAAGTTAAATGTGAAGCTACTTTTAATCGGTACATTGGCTCATAATCATATTTTTTGACTTTTTCCATTATCAAATCTGTTCTTTTTTCAATACCCATATCATTTCTGTTATTCTGAGCACATGCTGTTAAGCTAAAAACTATAAGTATTACGTTAATAATCTTTTTCATTTTTTAAGTTTATGGATTTGCAGCTTTAACTAAACCTGAGTACCATATTATCTCAAACTCATCACTATCTAAAGGCATATGCAAAAGAATATCATCTACTTTAACTTTTTCACTACCCTTTTTGTAATACCTTCTAATTACTCCTTCACCTTTATTATAGGTGTCTTTTCTTTTTAGTCCAATTAGTTTCCCGTTTCCGAATAATCTTAATTCATAGTTTTCCAATGGGGCTAAAGATCTCTGTTTTTTATTTATAAAATCAATCTGCTTCTGAAGTTTACTTCTAGCTTCATCAGGAGTAAGATAATTGGACTGTGATATGTTAAAATATCCCTTTCCTAAAATTTTGGCGTACATTTCACCTTGCTGATTTTCATATTTTCTTTTCATATTTTCATAAAAAGAAATTACCATGGGTAAAAGCCTCTCAATATCCTGTTCTTTAAAAAGTTTACTCTCTTCCCAACTTTTAATTTTATATGGAATTGTCGCTTGAAAATCAATAATATCTACAAAGGATTTTAAATAAGATAAGTCTAAACTATCAGAATTTATTTTATCTTTTAAATCATAACTCAATATTATCTTAGGGTCTTCCAAACTTCCATTTACCCATGAGGTTTGTTCCACAGTTAGTTTAAATATCTTATTATTACCTATAAATTCTTCAAAAAGACCTTCAATATTAATTTTCGGAGAAATGTCTATTTTTAGGTTTTGAATACCACTTTTAAATATACAATTATTGATATTGTTGCCTGAATAATAGGCTTCAAATTCATAATTATTAATGACTGGAATATCATTCACTAAGATACTATAGGATAAGTTTGATTCTATTTTAATTTGATATAAAGGTTCTTTATCATATTTTTTTAATTCACTCAACATATTATTGAGATTTTGTTCTCTACTATTTTGCGCACAACT
>CAKMZM010000012.1 GCA_929200365.1 uncultured Flavobacteriaceae bacterium
ACAGACATGTTTACAAAAATCAATTTATCTTCATATGGCGTTTCCAAATCTGTAGCACTTGCTCCGCTTTCATCTTTGAGTCTCTAGATAAATCCA
Organism: uncultured Flavobacteriaceae bacterium; assembly: GCA_929200365.1. GTDB lineage: Bacteria > Bacteroidota > Bacteroidia > Flavobacteriales > Flavobacteriaceae > Aquimarina. Next base: position 97 of record CAKMZM010000012.1, read on the forward strand.
TCACTCTCTTCTGCTAATAAATTAACTGGTGCAAGAAAATCTTTAAACTCTTTGATAATAGGTGAATCTAATTCGTCTTTTAATCTTATGATATTATATTGTGCTAGATGTTTATTACTCATTATTAAACATTTAATATTTGCTAATGCCAGTTTGTCTAAAAACCTTCTTTAGGTTTATTTTTCAAATATAATATTGATTTATGATAAGCTCTTATTTTTTTAGTAATTTGATGTTAGATGCTATCATTATTTTGGGAAACCCTAATTTTTGAAAAAAAATGACAATCAATGCATTAATATTTAAGCGGGTAACCAATTAGATCGTAAAGATATTTCGAAACACTAACTTTGAATCCCAAAACTTTTGGGCAGTTGTGAAATATTTATATCTATTTTGTTTTTTTTATTCTAGGCTTCTCCTGTAGGACCAAAATTCATAGGGATTGGAGGTTGTTCATGATCTTTGATTTCTCCATAAGCTGCTTCAAATCGATTTACATTATCACTAAGAGCTTTTAATAATCTTTTGGCATGCTGTGGAGTCAAAATAATTCTGCTTTTTACTTTACTTTTAGGTCTACCTGGCATAATGTTTACAAAATCAACTACAAATTCTGAAACCGAATGGTTAATAATTGCAAGATTACTATATGTTCCATCTGCTACATTTTCATCTAGTTCTATATTCAATTGGTTTTGTTTCTGATTGTTATTATCTGCCGCCATATCTTAATTATATTTTTAGTAATTTATTTCATTAAAAAAAGCCTGCCTAAAGAGGCAGGCTATCTATAACTAGTTATAATTAACTTCTTGTCGTTGTTCTGTTCGTTCTTCAAACTCTGCGTTTGAACCAACAATGATACTTTCATAGTCTCTCATTCCCGTTCCTGCTGGTATTCTGTGTCCAACAATTACATTCTCTTTAAGACCTTCAAGATCGTCAATTTTACCGCTTACTGCGGCTTCGTTTAACACTTTTGTTGTTTCCTGAAAAGATGCTGCTGATATAAATGATTTAGTTTGTAACGAAGCTCTTGTAATACCTTGCAGTATTGGAGTCGCAGTGGCAGGAGAAACATCTCTTGCTGTAACTAAATTTTTATCTTCTCTACGTAAAACAGAATTTTCATCTCTCAAATCACGAGGAGAAATAATCTGTCCTTCTTTAAGGTTTTCACTATCTCCTGAATCTTCGACAACTTTCATTCCAAAGATTTCATCATTTTCTTCGATAAAATCAGCTTTATGTACTAATTGGTTCTCAAGGAAAATAGTATCTCCTGGGTCTTGAATTCTTACTTTACGCATCATTTGGCGTACTACCACTTCAAAGTGCTTATCATTAATTTTCACACCTTGTAATCGATATACTTCTTGCACTTCATTTACCAAGTACTGTTGTACTGCAGAAGGACCTTTGATTTTAAGAATATCTTCTGGAGTAGTAGATCCATCTGATAATGGCATTCCTGCACGAACATAATCATTTTCCTGAACAAGAATTTGGTTAGAAAGTTTTACAAGATACTTTTTAATTTCTCCTATTCTGGATTCTACAATAATCTCACGATTACCACGTTTGATTTTTCCAAATGACACTACACCATCAATTTCACTAACTACAGCAGGGTTAGAAGGATTACGCGCTTCGAATAATTCAGTTACTCTAGGAAGACCTCCTGTGATATCACCTGCTTTGGCAGACTTACGAGGAATCTTAACCAAGATTTTACCTACCTTAATTTTATCATCATCATCTACCATAAGGTGGGCTCCAACAGGCAAGTTATATGAACGTAGCACTTCATCTCCTTTTCCTAATACATGTAATGTTGGTATTTTTTTCTTATCACGAGATTCAGAAATTACTTTTTCCTGAAAACCTGTTTGCTCATCAATTTCTACTTGATAGGTAACACCTTGTTCAATATTTTCATATTTTACTTTACCTGCAAACTCAGAGATAATTACTCCATTATATGGATCCCATTGACAGATCACATCATCTTTTCCTATTTTATCTCCATCTTGAATAAATAATTGAGAACCATAAGGAATTAAGTTGGTACTTAAAACAATTTTAGTTTTAGGATCAATGATCTTAACTTCTGATGTTCGAGAAATTACAACATCAATTTCATTACCATCATTATCTTCTCCTTTAACTGTTTTAAGTTCTTCAATTTCAGCTTTACCAGCAAACTTAGATATTAATTGATTTTCTTCTGAAATGTTACCTGCAATACCTCCCACGTGGAATGTACGTAATGTAAGCTGTGTACCAGGTTCTCCGATAGATTGAGCAGCTACAACACCTACAGCTTCACCACGTTGCACTGTCTTACCTGTGGCAAGGTTGCGACCATAACATTTTACACAAATTCCTTTCTTTGCTTCACAAGTAAGCGCAGAACGAACTTCTACAGATTCTACAGGAGAATCCTCTATAGTCATAGCAACTTCATCATTAATTTCTACACCAGCTTCTGCTAATACTTCTTGAGTTAGTGGGTTTACAACATCCTGTAAAGAAGTTCTACCTACTATCCTAGCTGCAAGTCCTTCTATAATTTCCTCGTTTTTCTTTAATGGAGTTACTTCTACACCCCTAAGTGTCCCACAATCTTCTATATTAACAATAACATCCTGAGCAACATCTACTAAACGACGTGTAAGGTATCCAGCATCTGCAGTTTTAAGAGCGGTATCTGCAAGACCTTTACGAGCACCGTGAGTAGAAATAAAGTACTCTAGAATAGAAAGTCCTTCTTTAAAATTAGAAAGAATTGGGTTTTCAATAATTTCTCCACCAGCAGAACTCGCTTTCTTCGGTTTTGCCATCAATCCACGCATTCCGGTTAACTGACGAATCTGTTCTTTAGATCCCCTTGCTCCAGAGTCAAGCATCATATACACAGAATTGAATCCTTGTTGATCTTCACGAATACGCTTCATAGACAATTCTGTCAACTCTGCATTTGTAGATGTCCAAATATCAATCACCTGATTATAACGCTCATTATTAGTAATAAGACCCATATTATAGTTTGCTACAATATTGTCTACTTGAGCATTTGCATCAGCAATCATGGTATGTTTCTCTTTAGGGATAATAATATCTCCTAAACTAAATGATAATCCTCCCTGAAATGCAAAATTATATCCTAAGGTTTTGATTTCATCTAAGAATTCTGCTGTTTCAGGAACACTTGTTACTTTCAAAATACCTCCGATAATGTCTCGAAGTGATTTTTTTGTCAATACCTCGTTAATATATCCTGCTTTTTCAGGAACTTTTTCATTAAATAAAATTCTACCCGTTGTAGTTTCTATTATTTTAGTAACTAATTTGTCTTCTTCAATATCCTTAGTACGAACTTTGATATTAGCATTAATATCCAACCTCTTTTCATTATAAGCAATAACTACTTCTTCTGGAGAATAGAATGTTAGGTCTTCTCCTTTTATTTCTAGTTCTGTAGTAGATCTACGAGATTTAGTCATATAATAAAGACCCAATACCATATCCTGAGAAGGGACAGTTACTGGTGATCCATTAGCAGGGTTAAGAATGTTGTGTGATGCCAACATCAATAACTGCGCTTCTAAAATTGCTTCGGGGCCTAATGGTAAATGTACTGCCATTTGATCCCCATCAAAATCGGCATTAAATGCAGTACAAACCAATGGATGTAATTGTATTGCCTTACCCTCAATAAGCTTAGGCTGAAATGCCTGAATACCTAAACGGTGAAGTGTAGGAGCACGGTTTAGTAATACAGGATGTCCTTTTAAGACATTTTCTAAGATATCCCAAACTACAGGCTCTTTTTTATCTATAATTTTCTTAGCCGATTTTACTGTCTTTACAATACCACGCTCAATCAGTTTTCTGATAACAAATGGTTTATAAAGTTCTGCTGCCATATTTTTTGGAAGACCACATTCGAATAACTTCAATTCTGGTCCAACAACAATTACAGAACGAGCAGAATAATCAACACGTTTACCAAGTAAATTTTGGCGGAAACGCCCTTGTTTACCTTTTAAAGAATCGGATAATGATTTTAATGGTCTGTTAGAATCTGTCTTAACAGCAGAAGCCTTACGTGTATTATCAAATAATGAATCTACAGATTCCTGAAGCATACGTTTTTCATTACGTAAAATAACTTCTGGAGCTTTGATTTCCATTAAACGTTTCAAACGATTATTACGGATAATCACACGTCGATACAGGTCATTTAAATCTGAAGTTGCAAAACGACCTCCATCAAGTGGTACCAAAGGACGTAATTCTGGTGGAATTACTGGTACAACTTTAAGAACCATCCATTCTGGATTGTTTTCTCTATTTTTATTTGCATCACGGAAAGACTCAACAACCTGAAGACGTTTTAGTGCTTCAGTTTTACGTTGTTTAGAGGTTTCATTATTTGCTTTATGTCTTAATTCATAAGATAGTGCATCAAGATCAATTCTTCTTAAAATCTCGATAAGGCACTCTGCTCCCATCTTTGCGATGAACTTATTAGGGTCTGTATCATCAAGATATAGATTTTCCTGAGGAAGGCTATCTAAAATATTTAAATACTCTTCTTCTGTAAGGAAATCCATTTTCTGTACAGCTTCACCTTCTTCATTTTTGGCAATACCAGGTTGAATTACTACATAACGTTCATAGTAAATAATCATGTCCAACTTCTTAGAAGGAAGTCCTAACAAATAGCCTATTTTATTTGGTAGAGAACGAAAATACCAAATGTGTGCCACAGGAACAACTAAGTTAATATGACCCACACGATCTCTACGTACTTTCTTTTCGGTAACCTCTACCCCACATCGATCACAAACAATACCTTTGTAACGAATTCTTTTATATTTACCACAAGCACATTCGAAGTCCTTTACAGGTCCAAAAATACGCTCACAGAACAAACCATCCCGTTCAGGTTTGTGTGTACGATAATTGATAGTTTCGGGTTTTAACACTTCTCCCTGAGATGCTTCTAAAATTGATTCAGGAGATGCTAAACCTATAGAGATTTTATTAAATCTCTTTACTGTATTCTTATCATTATTTCTTGCCATAATATATGGTTGCTAAAGAATTATTGTATTTTAAAATTGAATAGTTTTATGTTTCATTCGTACCTTTCGATTTTGCTCAGGGTACAAATTAGCATTTACTATTCTTCTAATCTGATATCCAGTCCCAGACCTTTTAATTCATGCATTAATACATTAAAAGATTCTGGTAATCCTGGTTCTGGCATAGGTTCTCCTTTAACAATACTTTCGTATGTCTTAGCTCTTCCTATAACGTCATCAGATTTTACCGTCAATATCTCACGTAAGGTTGCAGAAGCACCATAAGCTTCAAGCGCCCAAACTTCCATTTCTCCAAAACGCTGACCTCCAAATTGAGCCTTACCACCAAGTGGTTGTTGAGTAATCAACGAGTATGGACCGATAGAACGTGCATGCATTTTATCATCTACCATATGACCAAGTTTCAGCATATAAATGACTCCAACAGTAGCTGGCTGATGGAAACGATCTCCTGTACCTCCATCATAAAGGTATGTATGACCAAATCTTGGAATTCCTGCTTCATCTGTAAGTTCATTAATCTGATCTAAAGATGCACCGTCAAAAATTGGAGTAGCAAACTTTCTGTTTAGTTTTTGCCCAGCCCATCCTAAAACGGTTTCATAAATCTGACCAATATTCATACGAGATGGTACCCCAAGTGGATTCAATACAATATCTACTGGTGTTCCATCTTCTAAGAATGGCATATCTTCTTCTCTTACGATACGGGCAACAATACCTTTATTACCATGACGACCTGCCATCTTATCCCCTACTTTAAGTTTACGCTTTTTAGCAATATAGACTTTAGCAAGTTTTATAATTCCTGAAGGTAATTCATCTCCTACAGAGATCGTAAATTTCTCTCTTCGTAGATTACCTTGTAAATCATTCTCTTTAATTTTATAATTATGAATAAGATCAGCAACCATACTATTTAATGCATCGTCGGTAGTCCATGTTCCTTTAGTAAGGTGAGCATAATCGTCTACACTATTAAGCATTTTCTGAGTATACTTTTTACCTTTAGGAAGCACTTCTTCTCCAAGATCATTTATAACTCCCTGAGAGGTTTTACCGCCAACAATAGCAAATAGTTTGTCTACCAATTCAGATTTCAGTAATTCAAATTTTGTATCGTATGATCTTTCTAATATCTCAATATCTTCTTTATCCTGAGAGCGCTTTCTCTTATCTTTTATCGCACGTGCAAATAATTTTTTATCAATTACCACACCATGTAAAGAAGGAGAAGCTTTTAAAGAAGCATCTTTTACATCACCTGCTTTATCACCAAAGATTGCTCTTAACAATTTTTCTTCTGGGGTAGGATCACTTTCTCCTTTTGGAGTAATCTTACCAATAAGAATATCGCCTGGTTTGATTTCTGCACCAACACGAATCATTCCATTTTCATCAAGATCTTTGGTAGCTTCTTCTGAAACGTTAGGGATATCATTTGTTAATTCTTCATTACCAAGTTTGGTATCTCTAACTTCAAGAGAATATTCATCAATATGGATTGAAGTAAAGATATCTTCTCTCACTACTTTTTCAGAAATTACGATCGCATCCTCAAAGTTATACCCTTTCCATGGCATAAAGGCTACTTTCATATTTCTACCTAGTGCAAGTTCTCCTTTTTCTGTAGCATATCCCTGACATAATACTTGTCCCTTTTTAACACGATCACCAACATTAACAATTGGTTTAAGGTTAATATTGGTTCCTTGATTTGTTTTACGGAATTTTATTAACTCGTATGTTTTAGAATCAATATCAAAACTTACCATTCTTTCTTCTTCGGTTCTATCGTATTTAATGGTAATCTTTTGTGCATCTACATATTCAACTACTCCTTCTCCTTCAGCATTAATCAATACCCTAGAATCTGAGGCTACCTGACGTTCTAATCCTGTACCAACTATAGGGGCATCAACTCTTAATAATGGTACTGCCTGGCGCATCATGTTTGATCCCATCAATGCACGGTTTGCATCATCATGCTCTAAAAATGGAATTAAAGAGGCAGAAATAGAGGCTATCTGATTTGGAGCGACATCGGCATAATTAACATTGGCTGGATCAATTACTGGGAAGTCACCTTCCATACGAGCAATTACCTTATCAGCAGTAATATTTCCTTCATCGGTCATAGGAATGTTAGCTTGTGCTATCAATTTCTCCTCTTCCTCTTCTGCACTCAAATATCTATATTCTGCTATATCAACTTTACCATCAGTAATTTTACGATATGGAGTTTCTAAGAATCCCATTGAGTTAACTTTAGCAAAAACGGCTAATGAGGAAATCAATCCAATGTTAGGTCCTTCAGGAGTTTCGATAGGGCACAGACGACCATAATGGGTGTAATGTACATCACGAACCTCGAAACCTGCACGTTCACGTGATAAACCTCCAGGTCCAAGAGCCGAAAGTCTACGTTTATGTGTAATCTCTGCCAATGGATTAGTTTGATCCATAAATTGAGATAGCTGGTTTGTACCAAAGAATGAATTAATTACAGATGATAGCGTTTTTGCATTGATCAAATCAATCGGTGTAAAAACCTCATTATCTCTAACATTCATACGCTCACGAATGGTACGTGCCATACGTGCCAAACCAACTCCAAATTGTTGTGATAGTTGTTCTCCTACTGTTCTAACACGACGGTTAGAAAGGTGATCAATATCATCAATCTCTGCTTTAGAATTAATTAATTCTATTAAATATTTTATAATGGTAATAATATCTTCTTTGGTAAGCACCTGCTTATCCATTGCGATATCAAGTCCCAATTTTTTGTTCATTCTATAACGACCTACTTCACCAAGGTTGTAACGCTGATCAGAAAAGAATAGTTTGTCAATAATACCTCTTGCAGTTTCTTCATCCGGTGGTTCTGCATTACGTAATTGACGGTATATGTGTTCTACTGCTTCTTTTTCAGAGTTGGTAGGGTCTTTTTGCAACGTATTATGAATAATTGCATAATCTCCTTTTTGATTATCTTCTTTATGAAGCAAAATAGTTTTTGCTCCTGATTCTATAATCTCTTCAAGATGATCTTTATCTAAGATAGTATCACGATCTAAAACGATCTCATTACGCTCAATAGATACAACCTCTCCTGTATCTTCATCTACAAAATCTTCATGCCATGTATTTAATACACGAGCGGCTAATTTACGTCCTAAAACTTTTTTCAATCCAGATTTAGAAACTTTTACTTCTTCTGCAAGATCAAATATTTCTAAAATATCTTTATCACGCTCAAAACCAATTGCGCGGAAAAGTGTAGTTACTGGTAATTTTTTCTTTCTATCGATATAAGCATACATCACACTATTAATATCGGTAGCAAATTCTATCCAAGAGCCTTTAAAAGGAATTACCCTTGCAGAATATAGTTTAGTTCCATTGGCATGGAATGATTGTCCAAAGAATACACCTGGCGAACGATGTAACTGAGAAACAACAACTCGTTCTGCCCCATTAATACAGAAAGTACCACTAGGCGTCATATATGGTATTGTACCAAGATACACATCCTGAACAATAGTTTCAAAATCTTCGTGTTCTGGATCTGTACAGAATAGTTTTAGACGTGCTTTTAAAGGTACACTATATGTAAGACCTCTTTCTATACACTCCTGCAAATCATATCTTGGAGGGTCTACAAAGTAATCTAAAAATTCTAGTACAAATTGATTACGTGTGTCTGTAATCGGGAAGTTTTCCATGAAGGTATTATATAGACCTTCGTTTCCTCTTTCTTCAGATTTTGTTTCTAGTTGAAAGAAATCCTGAAAGGATTTGATCTGAATATCCAGAAAATCAGGATAATCAGGTCTATTCTTTACAGAAGAGAAATTCAATCTTTCAGTTTGCGTTGCTAACATCAATGGACGGAATTAAATTAAAATTTTAAAAAGGGTGCATATTTTACAACTTAATGTTTATATACGCAAAATGGTTTAGACCTCATCGCGCTACATACATGATGGGTCTAAACCTATATGTCAATATATGGTAAGCTTACTTAAGCTCAACCTCAGCTCCAGCCTCTTCTAATTGTGCTTTAAGCGCTTCTGCTTCATCTTTTGATACTCCTTCTTTGATTGCTTTAGGAGCTTCATCTACTAATCCTTTAGCATCTTTAAGCCCAAGACCTGTAAGTTCTTTTACAAGTTTCACTACAGCTAGTTTAGCCCCACCTGCAGCCTTAAGGATTACATCAAATTCTGTTTTTTCTTCAGCAGCATCTCCACCACCAGCAGCAGCGCCACCAGCTACAGCTACAGCAGCAGCAGCAGGCTCTATACCATATTCTTCTTTTAATATATCAGCTAACTCATTAACTTCTTTTACTGTTAAGTTAACTAATTGTTCTGCGAAATCTTTTAAATCTGCCATTTTCTATCGTTTTAAATAATTTTTTTTTAATTGAAATATAATTGTTAAAAAGTGCGTACACTACTATTAATTATCCTCTTTTTCGGATAATGTTTTAAGGATACCAGCTATAGTGCCACCACTTGATTTTAATGCTGAAATAACATTCTTAGCCGGCGACTGTAATAGACCAATAATGTCTCCGATAACTTCTTCTTTAGACTTGATATTAACTAAAGCTTCTAAGTTTTCATCACCAACATATACTGCCTCTTCTATAAATGCTCCTTTTAATAAAGGCTTTTCAGATTTCTTACGAAACTCTTTAATAACCTTTGCTGGTGCATTACCAGTTTCAGCAAACATAATAGATGTATTACCTTTTAATGTACTAGGTAATTCCCCAAAATCTTTATCTGAATTCTCCATTGCTTTTGCAAGGAGTGTGTTCTTAACTACTTTTAATGATACATTAGCTTTAAAACAAGCTCTACGTAAATTTGAAGTTGTTCCTGCATCTAAACCTGAAATATCAGCCAAATAGATATTAGTATTATCAGCTAGCTGTGCAGTTAAGTCTTCAATTACTAATGATTTTTCTTCTCTTGTCATAATCGTTTATCTTAATTACCCAGCAAAGTTTTTAGTATCAATCTCCACACTAGGGCTCATTGTAGAAGATATATATATTGATTTAATATATATTCCTTTTGCAGTCTGTGGTTTCAACTTTACTAATGTTGTTAATAATTCTTTAGCATTTCCTGCTATTTTCTCAGCATCGAAAGAAGATTTACCTATTGCAGCATGTACAATACCAGTTTTATCTACTTTGAAATCGATCTTACCAGCCTTAACATCAGATACAGCTTTTGCTACATCCATGGTTACTGTTCCTGTTTTTGGGTTGGGCATTAATCCACGAGGTCCTAATACTCTACCTAACGGTCCCAATTTACCCATAACGCTAGGCATCGTGATGATTACATCAACATCTGTCCATCCACCTTTGATTTTATCAAGATATTCATCAAGACCAACAAAATCGGCGCCTGCTTCTTTTGCTTCAGCTTCTTTATCTGGTGTTACTAATGCTAATACTTTAACATCTTTTCCTGTTCCGTGTGGTAATGTTACTACACCACGTACCATTTGATTTGCTTTACGAGGATCTACGTTCAAACGAACAGCAAGATCTACAGAAGCATCAAAATTTACGTTTGTTATTTGTTTTACTAAAGCAGAAGCTTCTTCTACCGAATACGCTTTGTTTTTATCAACTTTAGCGTTTGCTTCCTTTTGCTTTTTAGTTACTTTTGCCATTTTGTAAACGTTTTTGGATTAAAAAGGAGCTTGTCCTTTTACAGTTACACCCATTGAACGAGCGGTACCAGCAATCATTTTCATAGCAGATTCTACTGTAAATGCATTTAAATCCTGCATTTTATCTTCTGCGATTGTACGAACTTGATCCCAAGTAACACTAGCTACTTTTTTACGATTAGGCTCTCCAGAACCTTTTTTCTGTTTTGCTGCTTCCAGTATTTGAACAGCTGCTGGTGGAGTTTTTATAACAAAGTCAAAAGACTTGTCTGTATACACATTAATTACAACTGGTAATACTTTACCAGCTTTATCTTGTGTTCTACCATTGAATTGCTTACAGAATTCCATGATATTTACTCCGGCAGCACCTAAAGCAGGTCCAACTGGTGGGGATGGGTTTGCCGCTCCTCCACGCACTTGTAATTTTACTACTTTACCTATCTCTTTTGCCATTTTTCTAATTTTAAATTAGAATTGTTCTATAAGTGGAAGCAAAAGAACAACTCTGGATCTATAATGTAACAATTATTATATTTTTTCTACTTGCATATAACTCAATTCTAATGGTGTTTTTCTTCCAAAAATCTTAACCATTACTTCAAGTTTACGCTTCTCTTCGTTTACTTTTTCTACAGTACCATTAAATCCATTAAATGGCCCATCGATAACTTTTACTGTTTCTCCTACTGTATAAGGTATTGCAACATTATCAGTCTTAACTGCAAGTTCATCAACCTTACCTAGCATTCTATTAATTTCTGCTTTTCTTAGTGGTACTGGATCTCCTCCTTTTACTTCACCAAGAAAACCTATTACACCATTGATAGATTTAATTATATGTGGTATTTCTCCAGAAAGGTTAGCTTCTATCATAACATAACCAGGGAAATATACTCTTTCTTTATTTATTTTTTTTCCATTACGGATTTGCACTACTTTTTCTGTAGGCACAAGAATCTGAGATACATAATCTTCAAGCCCCATATGAGCAATTTCTCGCTCGATATAGTCTTTAACTTTATTTTCCTGACCACTTACTGCTCTTACCACGTACCATTTCTTGGTATTATCTACTTCAGCCATTTTAAAAATTTAAGATTTAACTAAAGTAAAATAATATTCTATCACATTACTAAATGCGGTATCTATACCCCAAATAACTAAGGAAAAAATAACCGAAAAAACGATTACAATCAAAGTAAGTCTTTGTGCTTCTGCCCAAGGGGTCCAAGTCACATGATTCTTTAACTCGTTATATGATTCTGCAATGTAATTTACTAGTCCAGCCATCTTTTTTATTTTTTAAACGAATTAAAAACAAATTTTAATTTCGTTATAAAACTCATTATTATAACAATCCACACTGTATTATATATACAATATTGATTGACTTTGCACGGGTTGAGAGACTCGAACTCCCGACACCTGGTTTTGGAGACCAGTGCTCTACCAACTGAGCTAAACCCGTAACATAATAAGTCAAGGTATTCGTATCAACGAATACCTTAACTTTTATATACTATCTTGTATTAGTCTAAAATTTCAGTTACCTGACCAGCACCTACTGTTCTACCACCTTCACGGATTGCAAAACGAAGACCTACATTCATTGCGATTGTCTGAATTAACTCAACAGTAATAGTTAAGTTATCTCCAGGCATTACCATTTCAACTCCATCAGGAAGAGCAATATTTCCTGTTACATCAGTTGTACGTACATAGAACTGAGGACGGTAGTTATTATGGAATGGAGTGTGACGCCCACCTTCTTCTTTCTTAAGAATATACACTTCTGCTTTGAATTTTTTATGTGGAGTTACAGAACCAGGTTTAGTGATTACCATACCACGAGAGATTTGAGTTTTTTCAATTCCTCTTAATAAGATACCTGCATTATCTCCAGCTTCACCTCTATCAAGGATTTGACGGAACATTTCGATACCAGTTATAGTAGAAGTAAGCTTTTCAGCTCCCATACCAATAATCTCTACTGGATCTCCAGTATTAGCGATTCCTGTTTCTATACGACCTGTAGCAACAGTACCACGACCTGTAATAGAAAATACATCTTCAATCGGCATTAAGAAATCTTTTTCTACATCACGCTTAGGCAATTCGATCCAAGCATCTACAGCTTCCATTAATTCCATAACAGTATCAACCCATTTTTGCTCACCATTAAGAGCTCCAAGAGCAGATCCAGAAATTACAGGACCATTATCACCGTCATACTCATAGAAAGAAAGAAGATCTCTTACTTCCATTTCAACAAGTTCTAATAATTCCTCATCATCAACCATATCCACTTTATTAAGGAATACAACGATTCTAGGAATACCTACCTGACGTCCTAAAAGTATATGTTCACGTGTTTGTGGCATAGGACCATCTGTAGCAGCAACTACTAAGATCGCACCGTCCATTTGAGCAGCACCAGTAACCATGTTCTTTACATAATCGGCGTGACCTGGACAATCAACGTGTGCGTAATGACGATTCTTTGTTTGGTACTCAACATGAGATGTATTAATAGTAATACCTCTTTCTTTTTCTTCTGGAGCATTATCGATTTGATCAAAATCTCTCGCTTCAGAAAGACCTGCATCTGCCAATACTTTAGTAATCGCAGCAGTTAAAGTCGTTTTACCGTGATCAACGTGTCCAATAGTACCAATATTTAAGTGCGGTTTGGAACGATCAAAAGTTTCCTTTGCCATAATTAATTTATTTTAATCTAAGTTATATATTAGTGTTCAATTTAAAAATTCTGAACCTAGAGCCAATGACGAGATTTGAACTCGTGACCTCTTCCTTACCAAGGAAACGCTCTACCCCTGAGCTACACCGGCTTTTTAATGAGTATAATGATAAATCAGAGTGCTTTCAATATTATACGAAAGAAATCTGATCAATCATTACATTTATGTTAAAAATCCAATCTTAATTTATTACAATTAAGATTTGCTCTATTTTAGAGCTAAAAACCTCAAAAAACAGGTTTCACTCTCTATGCAGGCTTTTCACCCTGCTTTCTTTTACTAATCAAACAAATTGTTTGACTGTAAATAAAATTCTTAGAGCGGGAGACCAGGTTCGAACTGGCGACATTCAGCTTGGAAGGCTGACGCTCTACCAACTGAGCTACTCCCGCTTTTAGTTCTGAATTAAAAATTTCAGAACATAATTTTATTTTTAACTTCTTTTAAAATAACATCTAGACAAATTAAATTGATGTTTATTTTAAAATTATGTGGGGAGAGCAGGATTCGAACCTGCGAAGACATAGTCAGCAGATTTACAGTCTGCCCTCGTTGGCCGCTTGAGTATCTCCCCTATTAAAAAATTCAATATTTTAAAATGAACGTACTGAATTTTGAGTGCGCAAAAATAATCAATTATTTTATAATTCAAAATTCTATTCAAAAAGCTTTATTTTTTATAACAAAATAGCTTTTATTTAGAGCCGATGGAGGGACTCGAACCCACGACCTGCTGATTACAAATCAGCTGCTCTAGCCAGCTGAGCTACATCGGCTTTTCACTATGTTTTAGAACATAAAAAAGTCCGCTATTTCTAACGGACTGCAAATGTATATAATTTATTTCTTTCACAAAACTATTTTTTAAAAAAAATAGTCAAACATGTGTATTTAATTTTTCTTTACGTTTTCTAAGTTGTCTTTCTAATGAACTAACACACTCATCTACACCCTCTTCAAAAGATTTATTAACTTTCTTAATTATAAACTCATCTCCTGGCACACTTAATAAAATCTCTGTGATTTTATTTTCTTTACCACTTGTATTCATAACTTTTAAAAACACATCGGCATGTATGATTCGATTAAAATGAGTTTCTAACTTATCTAATTTAGTCTGAGTAAAATTTACCAACTTTTGATCTGCATTAAAATTTACGCACTGCAAGTTCACTTTCATAGGTTATTAGTTTAATTTAGATTGAACAAAATTTTAAGCTGTAAAGATTGACAAGCGAACTAACAACTCATTTTTTATTCCTTGGATGAGATTGTTTATATACTTTTGCTAACTGAGCCACACTGTGATGTGTATACACTTGTGTAGCAGCTAAACTAGAATGACCAAGCAATTCTTTTACAGCGTTTAGGTTTGCTCCTTCATTTAGCAAATGTGTCGCAAAAGAATGTCTTAAAATATGCGGACTCTTTTTTACTTTTGAAGATGCCTTACTAAAATAACTATTTATAATGCGATACACAAGTGTTTCGTAGATTTTAACTCCTTTTTTTGTCAAAAACAAAAAGGAAGATTCCTGACTCGAAATCAAATCAGATCTTGCGGTTAAATACAAGTCTAAAGTATCACAAACCGAGGAAAGAAGCGGCAAATATCTTTCTTTATTACGCTTTCCTAAAACTTTTATTTGCTTCTTATTTATATCAATATCCGACAGCTTAAGATCTACTAATTCAATTCTTCTTATTCCTGTAGCATAAAAAAGCTCTACAATCAATCTATCTCTCACACTTTCAAAATCCTGATTATCTGTTAAACCTTTTATAACATCTTCTACTTCTTGTACAGAAAATGGTATTTGAAGCTTTTTGGGTGTTTTTAAAGCTTGATGTTTTGCCAGAGGGTTCTTATCTATTTGTTCTAACTTAAATAAAAACTTATAGTATGTTTTAAGAGAAGATACTTTTCTATTAATCGTTCGATTAGATATATTATCATTAACAAGACTAACAATCCAGGAACGAATTTGAGCATAGTTTGCTTTGGCTATCTCAGAAGTATCATACTCACTTTGATAGAACTCTAAAAAAGATAGGATATCTGCTTTATAGGCTGTTATTGTATGCTTAGCATATTTTTTTTCATGAAGTAAGTACTCTATAAATTCAGAAATAAACATAAAAAAACCGTTAGAAAACAAAAATATAAAACTTTTGACATTCTAACGGTTAAAATTTATACTGAAAAACGGCATCTGGTTTCTTCTAACGAAGAAACATTATAAAGACAGCGTTATTTACTTTTAGATTTCTTCTTGATCTCTTAAGTGTTGAATATATTGCGCTTTTTGAATTTGCGCTCTTCTTTCAACAGAAGGTTTTGAAAACGCTTGACGCTTACGAAGCTGACGCATCGTTCCTGTTCGATCAAATTTTCGCTTAAAACGTTTTAACGCTCTATCTATATTTTCTCCGTCTTTAACTGGTATAATTAACATAGTGGTACCTCCTTTCTTTAGAAATAATTAGGGTGCAAAGATAATATAAAACTATTATTCACAAAGTTTTCTTTAATAATATTTAATATTATTTCAAAGATTAAACAGGACTCCTTTTTCGTGGCATCTGTATCTACTCTATTTACCTCTTTGAATAGTTAATTTCTCTGAAGCTAATTTCCTTGTTTGATCAATTGGTTTACAATCTTCTTTCCTTTAATATGCGATATTTTAATCTGCTATCCTAAGTTGCTGCTTTATATTCTTTTTTATCAATTACAATCTTAGCAATTACTTCTCTTAATATTTCTGAGGTTCCACCACCTATTGGTCCTAATCGACTATCCCTAAATAGTCTTGCCATTGGATATTCTTCCATATATCCATACCCCCCTAATAGTTGTAGGCATTTGTATATTGCTTCATCAGCAATTTTAGTAGAAATTAACTTTGACATGCTGGCTTCTTTAACCACGTATTGCCCATCATCAAGTCGCTTAGCTACAGAATAATTAAACTCTTTACACATTTCTACTTCACTTGCTATGTCGGCAACCGTATGTCTCAATGCTTGAAACTTATCAATCGTCTTTCCAAAAGCTTCTCGTTCTGACATATATTTTATCACGTATTCTAATGCATATTCTGTTCGTGCATGTGCATTAACTCCCATTATCAATCTTTCCAAAGCAAAATGTTGCATAATATATGAGAATCCTTTGTTTTCTTCTCCCATTAAATTATGAGTAGGGATTTTTACATTATCAAAAGCAATTTCTCCTGTATCTGAGGCTTTCCAGCCTAATTTTTCTAATTTGGTAGCAGATATCCCTGGAGTATCTCTATCAACGACAAAGATGCTTATTCCTTTATTTCCTAATTCGGGATTTGTTTTTGCAGCAATAACTAGGTAATCACTATAAACCCCATTAGTAATAAAGGTTTTAGATCCATTAATTATATAATAATCCCCTTCTTTTACTGCTGTAGTTCTCATTCCTGCAACATCAGAACCTCCAAAAGGCTCTGTAATGCCTAAGCACCCTATTTTTTCACCAGATATACTGGGTTTTAAGTACAGTTCTTTAATTCTATGATCGCCTTCTTTGTTGATATGTGTCATTGCTAAATATGCATGTGCCCATATAGCGGCTGCAAAACCACCTGAGTTAATCTTCTGTAGTTCTTCTAAAAATATTATTGTGTAAAACAGATCAAGGTTTAATCCTCCATATTCTTCTGGGTATGCAATTCCGAAGTACCCCATTTCGCCAAATTTCCCCCAGATAAACCGATCTATATCCCCAGTTTTTTCCCATTTATCTATATGTGGCGTTACTTCTTTTTTCAGAAACTCTCTCAGGCTTTGTCTAAACAACCCATGTTCTTCTGTAAAATACATACTATTCATATGATAATTTTGTTTTTTTTAGTTAGAACTTATTCAAACACCATACTTGCTAAAAACCATTATTTTATACCTCAATAGGTTGTTTCAAATATCTCAACACACTCAGGGTTTGAAGTATTCTTATAATTTTTAAAATTACTGATATTCAGTCTACTTCATTTTCAAACATATTTTAACATATACTATACATATTGATGTTTGTTTAATTACAATAAATCGAAACTCATCATGAGCTTATGAGTGAATATTTTAAAGATTTATCAAAAATCCCAGTAATTTCTCCTGATTCTTAATTTAATGTCAAATATAACTTTATTCTATCTATTTTTTTGATAGAAAAACCTCCAATTTCCCCTAATTCATTAAAATTTGATATACTTCCATTGTCTTCAATGATTTTTTTTATATCGAGAGCCATTTCAAAATCAAAATAGGGTATATCTATTAATTCATTAACTGATGCGGTATTGATGTTTATTTTTTTTATCTCTTTGGGAGTTTTAACCGTAAACATGGATAAGATTTTATCTTTCTGGTTATCATATAGACCGATTACATCTTCAAGTTGAATATCAGAAGCAAACCCTTCTATACTATTTCTATATTTAATTATTCTTTCTGCAACAAAATCAGGTAAACCAATACTTTGCTCTAGTTCTTCACCAGAAACTGTGTTTAAATCTTTTTTTTGCTCGTATGATTTAATAGGGAATTTCTTCTTAGGGTATTTTTTGGTTACTTTAGTATTACTCATTTTTGTCCATTCTGGAAATTTAAATAAGGGAGATATTACCGCTAAGACTGAATCTGAAACTTGAGTAACTTTTTTAAAATCAGCAATAGAATTGATCCATTTATTGTCATTTCGGTATCTATGAAGCCGATCTAGTTCTTTTACAGAAATCCCTAATATATATCCCTTATAATCAGAGATAAAATTTGGATTAAAAGGTTGTAAATGGTACTCTTTTTTTTGTTTTTTGGCAACACTTTTAAGAGAGTCTACCTGTCCCTGAAAAGATGTTAGCTCTGCAAAATTATGTTTTGGTGAAGGAGATTTTGGATAAAAATAATATCCTATAAGGGTTACAAACAGGATAATTGACAACAGAAAAATCCCATTTCGAAAACGTGAATGTATCTCGAAATGGGATTTTTTATAATTCATAAAGAATAGTTTTTTAACTTTTAGATGCTTTAATTGCATCAAAGTATCGGGCAAGCTGTTTCTTAACCACAGGGAATAAGAAGAATAACCCTATCATATTTGGGAATACCATTGCAAAAATCATTGCATCAGAGAAATCCCAAATAGATTTCATACTAGCTGCTGCTCCAACTACAACAAACGTTAGAAACAATAACTTATACACTAAATCTGCTGTTTTACCTCTACCGAATAAGAATTTCCATGATTGTAAACCATAGTATGACCAAGAGATCATAGTAGAAACAGCAAACAACACTACGGCAATGGTTAAAAACACATCAGAATATGGTATATATTGTGCAAAAGCCTTTGAAGTAATACCTGCTCCTTCATAAGGTGCTCCATCAATGAAAACGGCACCAGATCCATCTCCTCCATACTCAAATGCTCCACCAAAATTGAAAATAATAATTACTAATGCTGTCATAGTACATATCACTACGGTATCAATAAAAGGTTCTAATAAAGCCACAAGTCCTTCACTGGCAGAATATTTGGTTTTTACTGCAGAATGTGCAATAGACGCAGATCCTGCTCCTGCTTCATTAGAAAATGCTGCTCTCTTAAAACCTACTAATAAAACTCCTATTATACTTCCTACTCCTATTGCAGTTGGGTTAAAAGCTTCGCTAATAATCAATCCTATCGCATCATCAACTAATGAGAAATTACCAAAAATTATATATAAACAAGCTAACAAATACAGGAGAGCCATAAAAGGAACTACTTTTTCTGTTACCGAAGCGATACGCTTAATTCCTCCAATAATAATAATTCCAACAAGAATTGCCAGAATTATTCCAATCCAAAAACCTGCTCCTGCACTTTGAAGATCCAGAAGTTCTTTTAAAACAACGGTTGCCTGATTAGATTGTGCGGCATTACCACCACCGAATGATCCTCCTATACAAAATATCGCAAATATAACTGCCGCAATTTTTCCTAGAACTTTAAATCCTCTTTCTTTTAATCCTTTACTTAAATAGTACATCGGTCCTCCATATACAGTACCATCTTCTCCTACATCTCTATACTGAACTCCAAGAGTACATTCTACAAATTTGGTAGACATTCCTAATAACCCACAGATAATCATCCAAAATGTTGCTCCTGGCCCTCCTAGTGCAATTGCCAGCGCTACCCCTGCAATATTACCATTACCCACAGTACCTGAAACTGCTGTTGCCAGTGCTTGAAAATGACTAACTTCTCCTTCTTTAGACTCATCACGTATGGTATCTCTTATATCACCATCTACCGCAGCCGATGGGTCTCCTAAGCTATGCCCTTCAACATCGTCATATTTTCCTCGCACTACATTAATAGCTTTTCCAAAATATCTTATATTAGGAAATCCAAAATAGAGTGTAAAAAACAATGCGCTTATTACTAATAGTATAATAACGAATGGCGCACCTTCAAAAACTTCGAAAAAGATCACATTAGAAAAGAAATCTGAAATAGGTTTAAAACCTTCATCTATTTTCTGATCCAGACCTTTTTCTGTGACCTCTTGTGCGAATGTAAAAAATGGAATGGTAAGTGCTAAAAGTGAAAGAAGAATTCTCTTCATGATTTTGTAAATTAATTGAATCTAATTATTTAATAAAGTGAGCAAGATGGTAAAAAAAACATTTGTTTACAATTTTTTTGGAGGTTAAATGTTTTTTAATTGTTAAATACCAAACTCTTTATTTAAAAGATTAATTTGTTCTGGACGACCAAGAACAACAACTTTTGAACCTGGCTTTAGAAGGATATTTGCTTCGGGGTTTACAATATATTCTCCTTCTGGTGATTTGTAACCTATAATGGTACATCCTGTTCTGGATCTCATATTAATATCAAGAATAGTTCTTTCTATTTTATCATCAAACATGTCTTCAAAAGAAATTTCTTCAATATTTATAGATTTTTTACCTATAATAGAAAGGTTATCTAAAAATTCTATTAAATCAGGTACTACTACTAATGATGCCATATGATCCCCACCAATACGATCTGGCATAATAACATTATCTGCACCTGCTAATCGTATTTTCTTATAAGAAGTATCTTGAGAGGCTCTACTAATTATTTTAAGTTCTTTATTAATTTGTCTTGCTGAAAGTACTATAAACAGATTATCTGCATCTTCTGGCAATGTGCATATTAAACAAGCAGCTTTTTTAATACCTGCTTCTATTAGTACTTCATCTTCTGTAGCATTACCTTTTAGAAAAAACAAATCTTCATCTTGATATTTTTCTATTATCGCTTCATCTTTTTCGATAATAATAAATGGTTTGTTATATGCTAACAATTTGGCAGCAGCTTGTTTACCATTGCGACCATAACCAACTATAATTATTTGATTTTCAATATTATGCATCATTTTTTGTGTTTTTCGATATTGAACTCTTTTAGGGTCATTTTTACTTACAATATACTCTGTTATTACTGATACAGAATATGCAAATATGGCTACACTAGTCGAAATAAGAAATACGGTAAATAGCTTTGCATTGTCATCAAGAGGTTCAACTTCTCCAAAACCTACAGTAGATAGTGTAATGACTGCCATGTACAAAGCATCTACCCAGGAATAATTAGAAAAAAACCGAAATCCCAATACTCCGCTAGCAATTACTATAATTAATAAAATTAATGCAATATGTATTTTTGGTATTCCTCCTCTATACACCTTTTTCATAGATCAAACACTGAAGTTCGTTTAGTATAAACCAAGTCTTTTAATTTTAACCAAAATGCCAGATTAAGGTATATTACAAAACCCAAACCTACAGTAGCAAAGGTTAAGTAAATAAAAAACAAACGTACGTTTTTAGCTCGCATCCCTAACCTATCGGCTAATCTAGAGGAAACATAAAACCCGTTACGTTCTAAAAATTGTTTTAGATTATAAAGCATACTGCAAAGTAATTATATTATCCTAAATTTTATTAACCATTTAATAAATAATTCCCAATAGCACATTTTAAACATGCTTTTTGATCGCAATACTCGTTTTTGAGTTGGATCATTGCTTGAGAATGCATCGCGTTTTCAATTGGCACGTTTAAGTTCATAAAATTGCTAATAATACTGTTTTTTTCAAAAGGTAATTTAGAAACTAATTCAAAAATATCTTCTTCGGGGTTTTGCCCAATACTTCTGGCGTAAACAAATTTTATGGGAATAATCGTATTAATTAACAGCAAATCAATAAATGATTTTGTTAGTTTTTTTCTACTTGTTTTTGATTCTTTTTCAAAAGTATAATGGTTTTGCCAAAATTCACTTGTTTCTACATTAAAAAGAATATAAAAATCATCTATTGTATTAATTCTAATTACTTCGCTAAAGAGTTGATGGTTTTTAAAATATAACATAGCCAACTGAGCTAACCGTATTGTTGGAAAATTAGGTGGTCGTAATCTAAAAAAATGAAATAAACCTACTCTATTGGTACTCAATTTAAATTTATTTTTCAAAAATTGATATTCACTTTTCAGGGTATTGAAATACTCTTCTTTTATATCGATATCTAAGAAACCTGCCTGACCATAAAATAATGCTTCTAATTGTTTTAAGTTATCTGTACATTTTCTAAGTACTGTAAAATCTATTGAGCTTGCCATACTCAAAAAAGCTGCTCCATTTATTTTTAAACCAAAGTTCTTAGCTAGTAGTTTAAACAATACAGCTTGCCAATTATTCTCTGAGTCTCTTAGCAATTCTAATACTAAAGTTGATTTTTTCTCCAATCTTTCTAAATACAATCTTTCTTGCCAATTCGATAGTACAAAACCCGAAACTTCAGGTAGTTGTTTATTACATCCAATCCATTGTTTCGTATTTTTATGAAAGAGTTTTTTGTAGCGAGATAATAGTTCTTCTTTTATATAGTCCTTAAGTTGTAATGTGGGTATAATGGTATTATCTTTCCTAAAAATTTCTATATCATCTTCCCAAACTACATGAAGAATCACATTATCAAATGCAGGGTCATTCTCGTGGTTATGTGCATACCAATCACTCGATTTGATATGTACCTCTACATTTCCAGCCCATTTCTGACCGTTAATAATTAGTCTTGCGTTAAAAAAATCAGGCCCTGAATTTTCTGTATTATGAGCACCTACCTGCTGAAGTATAAGCTCTTCATGCCTTGTTGTTTTAAGATCAGAAAATTCAATTTTTTTATATTTCCAAAGGTATTGTAAAAAATCTTCAGTCATATTTTCTATATATTGTTTATAATTAGTTAGACCTACTTGTAAGTATACAGGTGGAATTAGCTATTAAACATCTCGGGTAGGATAGAAATATTGAGAATAGCTTTTTTTTAAAATAGTTGATGAAAATACTAAAAATTTATTTGAATCTTTTAAATTCTATTAAATAACATTGAAGTGATTTATTGGTTTGCAAAGACAAGAAAAGGTATCGAGGGCAAG
Organism: uncultured Flavobacteriaceae bacterium; assembly: GCA_929200365.1. GTDB lineage: Bacteria > Bacteroidota > Bacteroidia > Flavobacteriales > Flavobacteriaceae > Aquimarina. The sequence goes on from CAKMZM010000012.1 coordinate 23,195, forward strand.
TGGTATTTCATCAAAAATCCAATTTATTAATATCTGTTATGACTTAAAAAAGGAAATTGAAGTAATTTATGAGTACAAGAAAGATAAACTAATGATTATTTAATAGTACGATTACTGGTTAACATTCTTAAAATTAAGTTAATTCCATACAAAATGTACTATCGGTAAGGTTTTATGTATTAATGGAAAACCTTACCATAAATTCATTTCTTTTCTTTGTGATGAATTAATTAAGGAAAAAGAATTGATTCGTTCAAAATATTAAGATTACAAAACCCTAAGCTAAGTTGAGTTTGTGTTAGGTTATTGATGGTTGCCTTTTGGCAACCATCTTTATTTTTGCATATAAAAGAAATCAGGATTTAGGTTTTTTTTCGGATCAAGACCAATTGTTATGTTTATGCAAAAATTCTGGTTAATCTAAAGAGGAAGAATTTTATATTTTGACACCTCTGAATTGTGCTATAAACGCTCTTATTTTAGCATTAAAGATTCTGTTGAATCATTAGTGTGTTTCGATTGATAAAGATTTATTTATGAATTGGTATTCATACTAGGGTGAATATTGAACTTATTAAAAAATGCTTTTTTAAATTTTGAAGAATTAGAATAATTAAGCGTATCCATCACTTCTCGTATTGATAACCCCTCTCCGATAATCATATTATATGAAGTCTCTAGTCGTTTATTATTAAAAAATTCTAATGGAGTTTGATTATGAATTTCTTTAAACATATTAAAAAAATTCGTGCGACTCATATGTGCCATGACTGCTAATTGATCAACTCCTATAAAGGGTTCTCTAAGATTATTCTTAAGATAATCACTCACTTTATAAATACCTCCAACTTGTCCGCAATTAATATTAAAGGGGTTACTTTCTGTATCCCATCTTAATGCATCTTTCCAGAAAGTTTCTAACAGTCGAACGCCTCGACAAATAAAATAAAGATAGTTTTCTATCTTATCTACATCAGGTTCTACAATTTGGTCAAAAAGATTTGATTGTTTATAAGAAAGATAAAATTTGTTAATATGTTGATGCGAATGACGAATATAATGATCAAGTTTTTCTGCCATATCAGTATTCTTTCTAAAAAAAGGCTTCATATATGAGTTTTTTAATACAATCACAGTAGATTTTACTTCTGCTCCCTTTGGGATAAAAATTTGTTCTCCTTGTCGAGCGTCCATACATCTCATATTACCAGGAGTATAACTATTAGAATATTGGCTTATAATTTGATCTTTCTCTAACCGATGATCTAAAGCATATTTTCTAAAATGAAGTATAATATCTCTTTCATTAATTGGTCGCCTAATATATTCAATATCAGTATTAGCTTTATAATTATTTATGATAAGAAAGACCTCTGGGGATATTTCATAATATAGCAAGTATCCTTCTCCAATTTCTGGGGTAAAATAAATTCGATCGGTAGAATTATTCGATCTTAATCGAGAACTAAAATAATCTCTTAGCTTATTAATATCAGAAAAATCAAACAAATATTTACACATACTACTATTATTTTATATTTATCTTCTTTAATGTAACATAGATGCTTTTCTTGGTAAGAGCATGTTTAAACTCCTTGCTTCCTGAAAATCATTATTTTGAGAACCATGAGGTTGTTTCAAATCATTCGAATATCCCAATATGTTCATGATTTGAAGCTTACTCAGAACCTCAAACTATTGATTTTCAGTTTACATTGTGTTTAAACATGCTCTAATTATAAAAATAACTACACCACTTATGAACTAAAAGTCTATAGGTTTTTATACCGACTAAAGTCAGCAGTATGAAATGGTGTACATTTACTCTTTTTTCAATATTATAAAACAGAATATTTGCACTTTGTACTCTAAACTATATCAACAGTTAATCGAGAAAAACTATAACTGTTTATCCTTTATTTTGATATAAAATAAAGGTCGCTTTTCTAGAAGCTAAAGCGAAATATAATAGAGCGCATAGTTAACCATTTCTGTCACCAATAAAACAATCCCTTTTATTGGCTTACAAAGAAAGCAAATAAAAGGGGTGAGAAATCATGATTAAATATAAGAATTTATTTTATATGGCTAATAACGTCATATTTTGTTATGATATGATGTTTTCCGTTTTTTAAGGTAACCAAAACCGCAGAACTTCCATTTTTAATAAGTTTGGATATCTCATCAAGTGAAGTTTTAGCGTTTACAATCGGAAAAGGATCTTTCATTACATCTTTGATTGGCGTACTACCCACATTTTTATCATCTAAAAAAGCAGTAAAAAGCGCGCTTTCATCTACAGAACCAACAAACCCATCACTATCAACCACAGGTATTTGCGAAATTTTAAATTTACGCATACGCTCAATAGCGTGTGATACCAGCTCTTCTGTTTTAACAGTTACTAAAGGTTTTTTGATATGGTTTTTTACTAAATCATCGGCTGTATATACTTCTTCATCCAGAAAACCTCGTTCTCGCATCCAATCATCGTTAAACATTTTTCCTACATACCTACTACCATGATCATGAAACAAAACAACTACAACATCATCTTTTGTGAAATTTTCTTTTAATTGAAGTAATCCTTTTATAGCTGCTCCTGCACTATTACCCAAAAACATTCCTTCTTCTTTTGCTAGCTTTTGAGTATATACTGCTGCATCCTTATCAGTTACTTTGGTAAATCCATCAATAACTGAAAAATCTACATTTTTTGGTAAAATATCTTCTCCAATACCTTCTGTAATGTATGAATAAATCTCATTTCCATCAAAAATCCCAGTTTCATGATATTTTTTAAAAACAGAACCATAGGTATCTATTCCCCATATCTTAATATTTGGTTTTTTTTCTTTTAGGTATCTTCCTACACCAGATACGGTTCCTCCTGTACCAACCCCAACAACAAAATGTGTTATCTTACCATCAGTTTGTTTCCATATTTCTGGGCCTGTGCTTTCATAATGTGCTTTTGTATTTGAAGGGTTATCATACTGGTTAACATACCAAGAATTTGGAGTTTCTTCTGCCAATCTCTTTGAGACCGAGTAATATGATCTTGGGTCATCGGGTTCTACATTAGTTGGGCAAACCATTACCTTTGCTCCTACTGCTCTAAGGATATCCATTTTTTCCTTAGACTGCTTATCTGCCATTACACAAATCAGTTTATATCCTTTTATGATAGCTACCAATGCCAATCCCATTCCTGTATTTCCTGACGTCCCTTCTATAATAGTTCCTCCTGGTCGCAATCTACCATCGGCTTCTGCATCTTCTATCATTTTTAAAGCCATTCGATCCTTCACAGAATTTCCAGGGTTAAAAGTTTCATATTTGGCCAACACCAAAGCATCTACATCTTTCACCAGTGCATTCAATTGAACCATCGGTGTATTACCAATAGTCTCTAGTATATTTTTTGCATATTCCATTCATCATAATTTATAACCCAAAAGGGGGATTTCAACACAACAAAGATACGATCTAGATATCATCGGTTGGTAATTTTTGAAATAGATTAACAGATTATTATTGAAAACGAATTGATTTGGTTGGTGATATTTTTGTAATAATATACGAAGGGATAAGCAGCATCAATAAACACAATGCCATTGTTCCTATGTTGAGGAAAACGATATAGCTTAAATCAATATAAACAGGTGCTGTACTTACATAATATGTTTCTGGGTTAAGACCTACAATCCCGTATTGTTTTTGTATAAGCAGTAAACCTATACCAATAAAATTACCCCAAAACAGCCCTACCAAAATTAAATATCCCGCATTATACAGAAATACTTTTCTTATACTCCAATCATTAGTTCCCAAAGCTTTTAAGATTCCAATCATGGGTATTCTCTCAAGAACTAAAACCAATAAAGCAGTAATCATATTAATCCCAGCCACCAAAATAATTATTCCAATTATTCCAATAATATTAAGATCAAATAATTTTAACCATTCGAAGATAGTAGCATATTTTAATGAAATTGTCTGGCTATCTATGGTAGAAGGAATATTGTCATAAACTTCCTGTCCTATTTGGTTAATTTGGTCAAAATCATCAATAAAAACCTCAAAATTACCAATCTCATCGGGTTTCCATTTATTCATTTTTCTTATATGCCTGATATCTGCAAAAAGAAAAGCTTCATCAAACTCTTGAAATCCAGAGTTATAAATCCCAACAATCTTAAAAGGTCTAATAAATGGGTTTGTATTAGACTTCGCATTCTTCTTTAGGAAATAAGTAATTGCTTTATCTCCAATACCAAGTCCTAAACGATTTGCAATATGAGAAGACAATAATATTTCAGTAGTAAGTTCTTCTCCTGTAAAATTTGGAATTCTTCCTTCTACAAGATATTCTTTAAAAGAATCCCATTTATAATCTTTACCAACTCCTTTAACAACTACACCTTCAAAATCTGTTGCTGTACGTATAAGCCCCATTTTTGTCGCCACACCTTGTATATGTATAATTTCCTCAATTTCAAACAACTCTGGATAGGAATTTTGATCAGAGGATATTGGTATAAGAGATTCTATACTGCTATTATTATCAAAACTAGAGATCAATATATGCCCATTAAATGCAGCTACTTTTTCTCTTATTTTATGTTGTAATCCTACACCTGTGGCTACTGTGATTAACATCATAATCATACCAATCGCAATCGCAAAAATTGCAATTTTTATAATTGGAGTCGAAATACTACTTTTATGTTCCTTACCTTTGATGAGGCGTTTGGCAATAAAATACTCGAAATTCAAGTTTACCTATGGTTTTTGTTAGAAATGCATTCAAAAATACGTTTTTATTCCTTTTCATAATTTTTATTTCTTGTGTAAGTGGAATAAAAATAACTTCACCTTCTTCTTTAAAAATTAAAAACTCGGTATCTCTGGCATATATTGCTCAAGATACTACAAAAATTGAAGATCCTATAGTGGTTGGAGCTAATCTTACGGATGACTACATTCCGATTTTAGAAAATAAAAAAGTAGCTATCGTAGGGAATCAAACTTCTGTTATTTTTAAAGATAGTATTACTAGTCAAAATTATGTACATCTTGTTGATTCTTTATTATCTAGAAATATTAAAATTCAGAAAGTATTTGCTCCAGAACATGGTTTTAGAGGTAAGGCAGATGCTGGAGAATTAGTAGCTGATGGTAAAGATATTAAAACGGGGCTTCCTATTTTTTCTCTCTATGGAAAAAACAAAAAACCTTCTAAAGAAGCTTTATCCAATATCGATATTGTTGTTTTTGATATCCAGGATGTAGGAGTTCGCTTTTACACCTATATTTCGACATTACATTATGTAATGCAAGCCTGTGCAGAAAATAATATTCCTGTTTTAATATTAGATCGCCCCAATCCTAATGCACATTATATTGATGGACCTACCTTAGAGTCTGAGCATTCAAGTTTTTTAGGAGTACATCCAATACCATTAGTTCATGGTATGACTATTGGCGAATATGCAAAAATGATAAATGGCGAAGGTTGGCTGGGAAAAGAGCTAACTTGTGAGGTTAATATTGTTCCTGTTAAAAACTATACTCATACTACTTCATATAGCTTACCAATACGACCTTCTCCTAATTTACCTAATGACAAAGCTATCAATTTATATCCTAGTCTTGGTTTTTTTGAAGGTACTACCATAAATGCAGGTCGTGGTACAGAAACACAGTTTCAAATTTTTGGTTCTCCCGACTTGGCTTTAGAAAAATATGATTATGCTTATATCCCCCGACCAAATTTTGGTTCTAAATATCCTAAACATAGAGGAGAAGTATGTTATGGAAAAGATTTAAGAAAAAATGAGTCATTAGATTCTATAAATTTAGAATGGTTAATTAATGCCTATACTCATATCAAAATCAAAGAAAAGTTTTTTAATACCAAATCGTTTACTGCTCATGCAGGAACAAAAAAACTACAACAACAAATTGAACAAGGTCTTTCTTTTCGAGAAATTAAAAGTACATGGATAGAAGGTCTTGAAAAATTTAAGATCAAAAGAGCACAATATCTAATCTATCAATAATACCAAATGAATTATAAAATGCGATATAACAGGGGTTGCTTTCTTTTCTTACAAAGCTAAAAAACTCTTGTATATCCTTAGGCTACGGAAGTTTTTCATGATAAAATAAGAGAAGAAATAAACACGTATATTTATTATGTTTTATAGTTGATTTGGTATAACATTATTTAATTCTAAAAAACCCCTGTTTTCAGGGGTATTAATACGTACAAGAATTAATAGATTTGTTTATGTTAAAATGTTTAAGCATAATACTTACGTATACTATATTTATACTTCCTTTTATCCTCAAATCTCAGGTAAAAAAACAGGGAATTCCACCTATTGCTAAGCAAATTACGCTCGAAGACAAGGAAAGAAAATTAATTACAGAAGTCTACGATCTTCTTGCTGATAATCAAGACAAAAAAGCGTATCAAAAAGCTACTAATCTATCTAAACTTGTTAAGATTAATTATTCTAAGGTCAAAATAAACCTATTTCTATCCAAATATTTTTATAAAAAATCATTGCTAGATTCGTCTATCCACTATGCACAACGAGCATTAAAACTGAATCATATCCCTAATGATTCTATAAAAAACAGAACAAATGGATTAATTTATGAATTACTTGGAGCAAACTATATGATAAAAGGTTTATATCTGGAAAGTAAAAAATATCATCAAATGGGTATTAAAGCCACTCAAAAATATAATGAGGAAGAGTTTTATTATTCACATTTACATAATCTGGCCATTAATTATATGATGCTAGATAATAATGAAACTGCACTACGGTTGTTCAAACAGTGTCTCGAATATAAAAAAGATGAAATATTAACATCACTTACCTATTCTAACATTGGTGATATATATGGTAAGTTAAAGGATTATAAATCTTCTAATTATTATCTGGAAAAATCAAAAAATCTCTCTAAAAAAATCGGAGACACCTATAATTATGCCGCAACATTGATAAGTATTGGTGTTAACTATCGGCAACAAGGATATCATCATAAAGCTATATCTTTTTATAACGAAGCTATAACCATTTCTGAAAAAAATGGATATGATTACATCAAATTATCATCAAAATTTGATTTAGGTATTTCATTTATGGAGCTAAAAGAATATGATAAAGCAACACTCCTTTTTTTAAACGTTATTTCTGAAACAGAGAAATTAGGAATATTAGAAGAACAAATGAGTAGTTATGCAATGCTAAAACAAATCTCACTAGCACAAAGCAAATATAAAAATTCCTACACTTATTTAAACAAAGAAACAAAGATCAAAGATTCGATAAACAAATTACAGAAAAGCAAAGAAATCAATGAATTAGAAGTAAAATATCAAACCTTTCAAAAAGAAAAAGAAATAAAAGTCCTACAGGTCGAAAATGCCAACCGCGAACTGGATTTAAAAAATCAGGAAGAAGCCATTAAAAATCTTAAATTACAACAAGAGATTGAAAAAAAAGAAGCTCAGAACAAAATCTTATCTTTTCAGAATACTTCAGAAAAAAAACGTAATGAAATTGTATTGCTAAAAAAAGATCAGGAAATTCAAGAAGCTAAATTAGCCAGGCAAAAAAGTATTAAAAATAGTATCCTGTATTCTTTTTTGATTCTTCTTATCCCAATTATTGGTTTATTATTTACATACTATCAAAAACTTCAGACTCAAAGTGAACTAAATAAAAAGCAGGAAGAAATAAGTAATCAAAAAATTTCAGCTCTTATAAAAGATCAGGAGTTAAAACTAATTAAAGCGTCTATCAAAGGACAAGACAAAGAAAGAAAACGTATCGCACAAGAGTTACACGATAGTATCGGTGGTAATCTTGCTGCTATAAAATTACAACTAAATAACACTGTACTTAATGGAGATACAAAAACAATAACAACAATTAATGACCAATTAGATGATACGTATGAGCAGGTACGTAATTTATCGCACAACTTAATACCAAAAAAGTTTAGTGAAAATAATTTTTGTGATGTACTTGAAGAATATTTTAATAATATTGGTGGTACAACTAGTTTAAGCACTTCTTTTGCAGCATACCCAAGAACAGAAATTGATATTTTGGATGAAACCCTGCAAATTGAAATCTTTAAAATTATTCAGGAACTTATAACCAATACTATTAAACATGCCAAAGCTACTTCTGTAGAACTGCAATTAAATCTGGTAGAAAATATGATAAATGTCCTATTCGAAGATAATGGTATCGGTTTTAACACAAAAGATAAGGCTACTGGAATTGGATTTGAGAATATCAAAAATCGACTAAAAAAAGTATCTGGTACTTTTCATATCGATTCCAGAATTAATCGAGGTACTATTGTAGACATAGAAATCCCTAAATTAACATCAATTAATAATAAAGCGAACTATAATCATTAGATCAATCCTAACCCTAATAATAAACAGAATTAGAGTTGCGCATAGCAAATTTTATTTAAACCTAACTACAAAAATAATAAACCAATGAAATATAATTTAATCATAGCAGATGACCATAAAATGTTTTTGGATGGTTTACTAAGCATTCTTAACTCAGAAAAAGAATATAATATCTTATTAACTGCTAAAGATGGTAAATATATTGCAAAATATCTGGAAATTAATCCCAATGAAAGAATCGATCTTATTATCACCGACATTTCTATGCCAGGATTAGACGGTATTTCTCTAAATAAAATCATAAAAGAAAGAAATAACAATATAAAAACCCTAGTAGTTAGTATGCATAATGATGTTGATATGATTGATAATCTTATTGAACATGATGTAGATGGATATGTGCCCAAAAATGCTGAAAAAGGAGAGTTTTTAAAAGCTATAAAGACCATACTTAAAGGAGAGAAATATTTTTCAAAAGAAATAAAAGACATTTATTTAGACAATAAATTTGCTAAAAAAAAGAACGAAGATATTAAGCTTACACAAAGAGAAATTGATGTTATTACACTTATTGCGCAAGAGCATACTACACAAGAGATCGCCGATCAATTGTTTTTGAGTAAACATACTATCGAAAGCTATAGAAAAAATCTTATTGCTAAACTTAATGTTAGAAATCTGGCTGGATTGACCAAGTATGCTTTAAAAATGAAGTATATAAAACCATAAAAACTAAGATTGATTAATTAGTTATTGAATGGGTGTACGACAAATTTCCCTTTTTTCATAGAAACACGAAAAGTTAACAATATCTTTCTTTTATGTTTTACACATCCCATCCCAACCTTCCCAAAGGGGAGTTAGTTTTGCTTTGGGAAGTTAAGATGCCAATATCTTTGAAAAGGGAAATTTGTCGTACACCCTATTGAATTTTAATCTCATAACTATCCGAAAATTTTGTAAATAGAGAAGGGTGAAAAAATAAATTATTGCTTTTCAAAGCATATCATTCTTTAAAAACTATACCATAAAAGAAAAGATATGTTCTTCTTATGAAATAACATAATAAGGAGTGTTGATGATGTAAAAGATTCCTCCTTTGTATTAAAACTCACCATAAATACCCCCCTTTTCAGGGTATATATTTTCACCAGAAAAGGTGTGTTTCTCAGCAATTGTATTGCTCATCTTTGTACTGTGATTTTTGGTCTTCAAAACATGTATCAAAAAAAACAGATATAAGAAGTCATATATAAAATCAAAAAAAAATAAATACTAACCTTTTTAAAACAAAAGAAACATGATTTGGGGAATCACATTAATTCTATTAAGTATTATAGCAGTGCCATCACTATTGCTATCTAAAAAACCAAACGCAAAAGAACTTTTAGAAAAAATCGAACCGTATCAAGGTTGGATCGGACTTGTATTTTGTTTCTGGGGAGTATGGGGAATCATCTCGGTAATTTTAAACCTGGGATGGCTTACAACATACCCTATCTGGTGGATCACCTTATTAGCAGGAAATAGTATTGAAGCTGTTTTAGGTTTTATGCTTGGTTTTGGTTTAATCAACAAGTTCTTTTTGTCCAAAAATGAAGCTGCCAAAGAAAAAGCAAATCAACTAAGAGAAAAATTAGCTCCAAAACAAGGTAGACTAGGCATTTTAGGGATCATAGTTGGTTGCTGGATGATTGTAGCTTCTTTCTTATTCTTTATATAAGTAGGAATATAAAAATGATTGAATTTAGGTTTTTTAGACACCATTCTTTCCTATCAAAAAAAGTATACTCGGTTTGTTGATAGCAGCGAAATGCCAAAGCAGCCTAGCAGAAGTGGTTACAACTCTCTAGCAAGTGCCCCTCTTAAAACACTAACTATTGGGCTGTATCGTACTGGTTTTACTACATACAAAACTGGTGAAGTAAAAAGTATTTGCCTGGCAGAGGTTGCCGATCCTATCAAATTATCAGGAAGTAGTAAAAAACCATTGAAAACTTAAAAAGGGTTCTAAAATGTAAATTGGAATAGCACCCCATGGTTATTCCTATGTTTTTTGCTTCAAAAAATATGGGGATAACCTCTTTTTTGAATGGCTTCTTTTTAAGAACTCATTTTTACCTCTTGTAATTTTTTGGTCATGCACTTAGAATCTTTACTTAACCGATTTTTTTATTATTCTCTAGTAAAAATAGTATCCCAAAACAATTCATTTATTGATCGCTGTTATACCAGTTACTTCCTCACATTAATATTTTGTAACCCCACATCACTTTTATCGACCATCGGCATACTGGCTGTTTCCCCCACAGGGGTGTACCTCGCCCCCGCATATTTTTATCGACCATCGGCATACTGGTTGCTTCCCCCACAGGGGTGTACCTCGCCCCCGCATATTTTTATCGACCATCGGCATACTGGTTGCTTCCCCCGCAGGGGTAAAACCAGCCCCCGCAATATGGTTAAGTCTCCCCGCTGCGGGGAGATCTAACCATATTGCGGGGGCGAGTGATACCAATAGATTATCGACGTTTATACCTGCTAATGTATCCCTTATAACGTTCAGGATTTTTTCTAAAAACATATTTACCCGTTTCGCGAAGTTCATCTATAGCTTTTTTAAGATGGGTATATGCCCGATCACGTATTTCTTTAGCCATAGAGTTATCTAAAGTTGCCCCATTAGCTTTGGCCAACAATTCTGCCAGAGTATCAGATTTTTGCGCTGCAATATCAAAGTTTCTAAGATCATATCTAGCTTTTTCTAGCTCTGTTGCATTGGCTTTACCCAATACACTAATATCCATTAAGTCCTGAATCATATCTGCATCGCCCTCTCCATCAGCAATAGTGCGTACACGAGCCAACAAATCTAGACGTTTACGAAAGGCAAAACGCAAATCGGCCAGCAGATCATTTCTAAATTCATAAGCCTTAAAAGAGTTCTCTTTCCAAGCCTTGGCTGCCTCTTCCTGGCTATAACGCTCTTTCATCCAAACAGCCTGGGAATATCTACACGCTCCTGTTCGGGTAGGTAAATCTTCTCCATAAATCTGCCAATCTAACCCTTTGGCAATTAACGCCTTCTTATCTTCCTTTGCCCATACAAATAAGTTTTCAGATTCTTGCATAAATACGTCAATAGGAATTCTTGGTGATTTTACCTCTTCTTGAGGTAACGCTTCTAATACAACCAATTTTGCGTCATAATTTTCTTTAGACATTATATAAAATGTTTTGAAACCCATTGTTTGCTTTATAATACACAATAGGGTTTAGTTAATAAATAATTATACAATAATACAGTACAGTAGTTTCATTTTTCAGGACTGACAAAAAAATAATAGTAATTAATATTATTTCTTAAATAAAAGATTCTGGTAAAAAAACCCCAAGGAATTGAGGATTAATAGCATATTTTTTCTATCAATTCAAAAAACTAAACTTTAGAAAGAATACATCTTGATAGTTTCTAAAAACATAAAAAACCAATGCTGCAAATCTTACCAAATAGATAAAAGACTCTGCAACCATATTTTCTAATAATTGTTTATAATAAAAATAATTCATCCCTAATTATAAGGCATTCGTCACAAAGTATGGATTTGACTTCATAGTTATATAAAAATTTAACTAAAATTGAATCGAATATAATACGACAGTGGTTTTAAGCCAAAAAGTTTGGCTTTTGTACTCCTTAGCATAACCATAGTTATATTGAAAAATTAGGAAAAATTAGAGTACAAAAACATGAATCTTGTAGGCAAAAACATTATTCAAGATAGTTCA
>CAKMZM010000013.1:0-1524 GCA_929200365.1 uncultured Flavobacteriaceae bacterium
TGGGCAAACTGCAGAGCAAACCCCGCAGCCTACACAGCTCGATCGCACTATGTTTTCACCTTTTTGGGCATAGGCGCGTACATCAATTCCCATTTCGCAATAGGTAGAGCAATTCCCGCAAGAGATACATTGCCCGCCATTGGTGGTAATTCTAAATTTTGAAAATAATCGTTGCTGAAATCCAAGAATTGCCGCCATAGGACAACCAAATCTACACCAGGCACGGTTACCCAAAATAGGATAGAAACCAGTACCAATAACACCAGAAAATATAGAACCAATGTATAAACCATAGGCCGATCTCAAACTCCCTGATGTAATAAAAAACACTTCGTTTGTAGTACCGGTATAATACATGACCAGAAATGAAATGATAATTACAAAGTATCCTATAGCACCATACCTGGCATCTTTACCCAGTTCTTTTCTTTTAAAAATCATCACTACTGCAAACACAAGAGTCAGGAAAATGGTCGCCCCTGCAAGAAAAGTACCTCGGGTTAACCAGTATTTGTTAGGATCACTTCCCAGATATGTGTAGATCATGGCTATGGTCATTACTACAGAAAAAACTAAAACGGTATGTATTAACCAGCGTTCTACCCTCCAGGCGCTCATTTTTTTACTGGATAATTGCCTGAATGCGTCTCCGGCAGTCTCTGCCAATCCGCCACAACCGCAAACCCATGAGCAATACCATCTTTTTCCAAATTTGTAGGTTAAAATAGGAGTGATTACAAAGATAGACACCACTCCAAAAATTAGCATTCCCAGTCCAAGATTTTGTGATGATAAGAGACCATCAATAGACCATCCATCAAACAAATAGTAATTAAGAGGCCATACACTTTTTAGATCATAATAAGGAAGATTATAATCCGGACTTGTATTTAGTCTTGCCATAAACTCTGGAATCAGAAAAGCAAATCCAAATTGAAAAAACATTACAGAAACGGTTCGTATTTGCTGGTAGCGATTGTGCCTGTATTTTAGAATAAATTTATACCCAAAAGCAATGATGGCTACAGTATAAAGAGTTCCATACACAAACCATTGGCTGGCAGGGTTACCACTTAAAATTCTACTTAAAGGATCGAATAAAGCCACTAATCCCGTATTGGCTTCACCATTAGTACCTAACCCAAGCAATTCTGCTTTAAAATACAATACAATATAAAAAGCAGTTAGTCCTACCCCGGTGAGCCACCCTAAAACACCTCTCGAAGAGATAGACTTAAACCAAACTCCATCATTTTTGATTCCTTCTAGTTTTTTTAAGTATAAGTCGTTTGCAAATAATAGGGTGCCTGCTGTAATTAGTACCAGAGAGAGGACTAAAAACACTCCTTGATTTGGGAAATTAGTATTAAAAATGGCAAGGGCCAGGATAAAGAGCCCAACCAAGCCTATGGCTAAAGCTATTTTTTGCTGTATTGAAACCCCCTTGGTATTAGGGTTTGCAAGAGACATGCTATGATCTAATTTATTACTCATCGTATATTTTTTTTCAAATCTTGAAGGTTT
>CAKMZM010000013.1:1624-11438 GCA_929200365.1 uncultured Flavobacteriaceae bacterium
CGATCAAAAACTTCGTGTCGCATTCTGATTCCGAATGTATTGATTCCTAAAAATTCTGAAGTTTCTTTATGGTAGGATATTGTAATACATTTGGTATCATCCCCGTGTATCCAATGAAATTGTTGTTCGTATGTTTTGGGTGTACCAAATACCCAACCATAGGTTTGATATTCGATATCCAGAAATTTGGCACTATTAAACCAATGCCCGGGTTTGTATTCGGTTCTGTTTCCGCAGATGGTCTGCGCCAGTGTTTCTCCCATCATACGACCGGTATACCAAACCGCTTCAATAGGTCGCCGATTTCCTATGACTTCATGTTGTTCTGCACAATCACCAATGGCAAAAATATCTGGGATATTAGTTTCGAGAAATCTATTCACTTTTACACCTCTGCCCAGTTCGATGCCCGAATTTTTTAAGAAATCTATGTTGGGTGAAACTCCGGCAGTTAATCCCACAATATCACAATCAATAATTTCTCCTGTTTCCTGTACAACTACAGCTTTAACTTTGTTATCATCAGCTAGTATTTCTTTTAGATTTACACCTAATCTAAGATCAATATGATGATTTTGGATATGCCTGTTGATCATTTCGCTTTCGCCGGCGGGCAAAACTCCGTTCCAAAAACTATTTTCCCGTACCAGAAATGTAACAGGGATATTACGAGAATGAAGCATTTCTGCTAATTCGATACCGATTAATCCTCCTCCTACAATTACGGCACGTTTGCACACTTGATTATCGGGTGCATGTTTTTCGAGGTTTTCGAGATCTTGCTTGTGATACATCCCCATAACCCCATTAAGATCCTGACCCGGCCAACCAAATTTATTGGGCTTAGAACCTACTGCAATGATCAGCTTGTCATAGCTCATAGTTTCTCCACTTGCAAATATAAGTTCATTTACCTGGTGATTAACTTCGGAAACAAAACCATTTTTAAGTTCGATCCTGTTTTTCTTCCAGAACCAGTTTTCATAGGGCTGCGTATGTTCGAATTTCATGTGTCCCATATAAATGTACATAAGAGCAGTACGCGAAAAGAAATACCTGGTCTCGGTAGAAATGATAGTAATTCTTTTGTCAGACATTTTACGTATATGCCTGGCAGCAGTAACTCCTGAAATTCCATTTCCGATAATTACAATGTGTTCCATAAACGGTAATTGTTGATTGTCAATAGTTATTGAAGTCATCTAAACTTTTTTCAATTCGCTATAAAAATGCTGTTTTTCGCCAGAATCTAAAAAAAGTTTAAATCACTTCATTACAAAGTGAATACTTCGATCAGTAAGTCGTATATAAATATAAGAACTTAAGTAACCGGATTAATTTAGAATGAATCTAAAAATTGATGATTTTGTAAGGATTTCCTCTTTATATCGAACATCATAGTACATGCTTTGGGTTTTAAACCATTTGAGTTAAATGAAAGAATAAAAATCTAAAATTGTTTGTAAGTTGATGATCTGCCATTCGACTGAATGCTCATTACCAGGATAATTTTTAACAATTTAAAATACTATAAATTCAGTTTTTTGATTGAACTGATAAATAAAGGTAAAAGATGAAAAAAATAACAATTCTATTCGTTTTTCTCTCCACTCAATTTGGATTTACACAAAATAATACAGATTTTTTTACCAAAGCAGATCACTTTTTTAAAACCTATGTGTCTAACGGGAAAGTAGACTATAAAACTCTTAAAAAAGATCCATCCTCGCTAGAGGAGTTATTGAAAATAGCTTCAAATGCAAAAGTTACTGTAAATGATGTTAAAACGTATCAGGCTTTTTATATCAATGCTTATAATCTGGCGGTTATAAAAGGAATAGTAGATAAATACCCAACAAAATCGCCATTAGATATCAAAGGTTTTTTTGATAAAACAACGTATACACTAGGAGGTAAAAAAATAACACTTAATGATCTGGAAAATAAGATTCTTCGCAAAAATTTTCCTAAAGAAGCCCGATTTCACTTTGTGCTGGTTTGTGCTGGTCTGGGTTGTCCCCCGATTATACCTTCTGCCTATAAACCTTCAACATTAGAAGATCAATTGCAGCGCCAAACGGTAAAAGCTTTAAACAATCCTGATTTTATTAAAGTGAAAGGTAATAAAGTACAATTATCACAAATTTTTGAATGGTATAAGGTAGATTTTACTCAGAATGGATCAGAGGTAGATTTTGTAAATAAATTCAGAAAAGAGAAAATTCCGGCAAATGCCAAAATATCATATTACTCTTATGATTGGAGTCTAAATCAAACTAAATAATAATTTAATCTTTAATACTACATAAGAATTTTTATCAGAGTTCTATATCAACAATCACTTTGAAAGAAGATTTTTATGTAAAAAAAATCATGAAAATGAAAACCCAAAAAATACTAATAACAACGATAAGTCTTTTTGTTTTGGTCATAGGATTTGCACAAGATGAGGATTCACGAAAGTCAAATATTCAGGAGTTTACACCTTCAAAACTTTTAAAGAAAGGGCAATGGGATATTAAATTTTTTAATAGCATATATACGCAAACAGAACAAACCGATTCTGGATCTAAATCGGTAACTATAGATAGGCAAACTTTTTTTACAAATACTACCGAAATATTTACGGGGATTAGTAAAAATTCGAGAGTAAATGTTGGATTTATTTTTCAGGTTAGAGCAAATACTTATGGAGGGGCTGGAGCACTGGAGGTATTGAATTTTAAAGATAATACTACAGATGCAAGAAGTGGACTTACTACAATAGCACCGTCAATAAGAGTACAGCCTTTTAAAAATGTAGCAAACTTTTCTTTTACCAGTTCGTTTTATATCCCTGTTTTTGAAGATGTTCCAAATGCACCTTATTTAGATAAAAGAAGTTTTTTCTGGGAGACTAAGTTTTTCTATGATAAAACTTTTGGGGGTAATAAATGGCAAATTTTCACAGAAGCAGATTTCGGGTATAATTTTGGAGAAAAGTCAGTAGATGCTGATCCAGCTAGCGAAAATATATCAGAGCGATTTGCAAATAATAGTTTGCTTGTGCCATTAAGTGCTTTTCTAAGTTATTTTCCAAGTTCGAAATCTACGGTTTTTGTAAATGCCCAACAGGCTTTTTTGTTTGATTTAGGAAATAATTTTGATCAGGATTATACACAGTTAGGATTTGGAGGTAAATATCAGCTTACCAAAGTTCTTAATCTGGAAGCATCTTTTGGTAAGATTGTTAGAGGAAATAATTTTCAAGGATTAGGGCAAACATTTAGTTTAGGTTTACGAGCGTTATTCTAGAATACTAGTATAAAAATCGTATTTTCAACAGTAAAAAAATAGCATGAAAAGTATTTTTCTACTGTTGTTAACCTTTATTTTTTGTACATGTTCTGGGCAACGACCCAAAATTAACGGGGTTAGTTTTGTAGGCGCTCCAGAGGAGATCACTGCTGCAGCGATCGATCCTGTTGTAGAAGTTAATGCCAATTGGGCTGCTGTAATGCCTTTTGGATTTATAAAAAGTCTGGAAACACCCACTGTAGTTTTTAATATTGATAGACAATGGTGGGGAGAACGAAGAGATGGAGCCAAAAAAACAATTGAGTTATTGCATAATAGGGGAATTAAGGTAATGCTTAAACCTCAAATTTGGGTTTGGAGAGGAGAGTTTACAGGAAATATTGATATGAAATCTGAAGAGGATTGGAAAACGCTCGAAAAATCATACGAGGATTTTATAATACTGTACGCACAATTGGCAGAAGAGATGAAAGTTCCTATTCTCTGTATTGGTACAGAATTACATACATTCGTTGGGCAAAGAGCAGAATTTTGGAATCAGTTAATTGTCAAAATACGATCAGTATATAAAGGAGAGTTAACGTATGCAGAAAACTGGGATCAGTTTGATAAAGTACCATTTTGGGATCAATTGGATTATATAGGTATCGATGCCTATTTTCCAGTTTCTAATAGTAAAACTCCAACGATAGGAGAGTTTAAGAAAGGATGGCAAAAGCATAAAAATGATATTATCACATTACAAACCAAAATGAAGAAACCTGTTTTATTTACAGAATACGGCTACCGAAGTGTTCATTTTACAGGAAAAGAACCGTGGGATTCTAGTCGTACAAATGGCAATATCAATTTGAAAGGGCAAATTAATGCACTAACAGCTTTATATCAGGAATTTTGGAACGAACCCTGGTTTGCAGGAGGATTTCTTTGGAAATGGTATCACAATCACAATGAAGTAGGAGGAGAGCATAATAATAGATTTACAATACAAAACAAACCTTCAGAACAACTCATAAAAGAGTTTTATTCAATAAACCAATGAATCTTTATTACATTGCCTATATTTTTTTTTTAATAAGCTGTTTGGGTTTTGGCCAACATAAAGTTATTTCTGAAATTCATATACAGGGAAATAATAAGACTAAAACTTCAGCAATAACCAAACTTATTAATAGTAAACATGGGACAACTCTGGATTCTTTACAAATTGAGAACGATATTAAGAGATTAAAGAGATTACCTTCTGTTGCACATGCCTATTATCAGGTTTATGAAAAAGAAGAAGGGTACGAGGTAGTTTATGGAATAGAAGAGAATTTTACTATCATTCCTTATACAAATATCTATACCACCAATAATGATGAATTTGCCTTTAGAATAGGGGTGTATGAATTTAATTTGTTTGGTCAAAATATAGTTTTGGGAGGGACGTATCAAAATGATATTTATAGTTCATATATTGCCAACTTAAGAGCGCCGTTTTTATTTAGTAAAAAATTAGGAGTAGCGTTTAATTACAGCAATCTTACTACCCTAGAACCTGTATTTCTAGGAAGTGGCACGGCAGATTATAAGTATAACAATACTTCTTATGAGGTATTGGGGTTATACCAATTTAATTTTCAGAACCGAATTGAACTGGGAATCAATTATTTTAATGAAGATTATGAATACAAGAGGGGGGCTACCGAAGAAAAAGTACCGCAAAACTTTGATGTAAATAAGTTATTATACAAACTTATATATGAGTATAATAATCTGGATTATGATTATCAATATATCTCAGGGTTTAAAAACACATTAAATTTACAATATGTGATTAGTACTCAAAACGTATTACCTGATTTTGTTATCGGGCGGAATGATTTTTTATACTATAAAAGAATAGGTAAAAAAGGGAATTGGGCATCCAGACTACGATTAGGATTGGCAAGTAATGACAATTCGCCTTTTGCACCTTTTGCCGTAGATAACAATCTTAATATTAGAGGGGTTGGTAATATCATTGACAGGGGAACAGGAGTAATAGTTCTCAATACCGAATACAGGCATACTTTATATGAGAAAGATTGGTTTGTATTGCAAAGTAATCTTTTTGTAGATGGAGGGAGCTGGCGTAACCCCGGAGGGGATTTTGGGGATTTTTCAAAGTCTAAAAATTTTAAGATTTATCCTGGTATTGGTTTACGACTTATGCATAAACGAATTTTTAATGCTATTTTTAGAATCGATTATGGGTATGGAATTACAGAAAATGCTACCAAAGGATTTGTATTTGGGATAGGGCAATATTTTTAATAGTCTAATTTTATTCAATATAATAAAGCCTTATTGAATGATTAATTAAAAATGTACTGGTTTTTTGTAAGATAACAAAAAAAATGGTTTATAACCTGAGTTCGATTAATAAACATATTATGATTAACTCACAATTTTTTCTTTATAGTAACGATATAAATCTTCTGATGAGGCTCCCATCCATCTTCGCATATGAATATTTAAAAAATGATATTGCAAACGCCAGACACCAATCTCTTCATAACGTCTGGCAGAAGTAATCACATATTTTGGGATGATTACAAACTGATTTATAGCAAAAAGACGATCTACCAAATCATTATCTTCATATACAATAAAAGATTCATCATAACCGTCGATTTGCTGAAATAGAGTTGAGGTTATAAACTGACTCTGATCACCACCCCGACATCGCTTACTTTTAAACTGTGTTAACCATCCAATAAAATGTAACCACCAATGATTAGAATCAAATTTCATCCTAAAACAACCTGCGTTATTTCCTTTTTTAACCTCTGTTATGATATCGTTATCAAAATCTTGTGGAGGAAAAGAATCTGCATGAAGAAAATACAGAATATCACCTTTTGCAGCATTACCACCTGTATTTAGTTGTTTGGCACGACCTTTTTTTGAGGTAAGAAGTTTAATCAAAATTGATTCGTTCTTTAGTATGGTATTTACAATATCTCGAGAACCATCAACACTACCACCGTCTACAATTATAATTTCTTTTATGTTTTCTGTAGTATCACAAGATTTAATTAAATAAGAAATCAAACGACTAATTGTTTCTGCTTCATTTAATATGGGGATAATAATAGATATTTTCAATTTTACTAAGAATTCGATTATACTGTAAATTTACTTATTTAAGCCCCTAATCATATGTGTAATCTCTTCTTTTTTGTTTTTTTAGTCTAGTACAACTGCTGAAGGGTAATCTTTTGACTGTTCATTTAATCTCCAATCATATTCTTTATACCCTTTTTTTGATTGTTTTTCAATTTTTATAGCGGCATACCTGTTGATAAAATCCTTAACATTACCACCATTTACTTTAAAATCTCTTTTATACCAACTAAATATTTTCGAAACTATAACTTTGTCTTTTGTAATTGTGTTTCGGGTAGGGTCGTTAATAAATTTTTCTGTTTGACTATCAAGAGCAGTATTAAGGTTATTAGCAGTATAAGCTCTGTTCCATACCACAGGACAAGAAATCGAGGCACAATTAATGGCAAAGTGAATTCTTGGGTCTCCAAATTTTCTTAGAATTTTGTGTTCTAATTCACCCAAACTATGCCATACCCCATCAATTTTAAAGAATTTTTTACCCCAGGGATCATCAAGCTCTTTGATACTTTTTAATGGGTAGCTGTCTATAATAAGTTTTATGGTATAAGCATTATATGCATTAATCCAATAGGCTAATTTTTCTTCTCTGGTCCAATTTTCCTGAGGTGGATTTTCAGAAAGTTGTTTAAAATATCGGTATAATTGAGAGCTGTCTCTCATAAATCCATTATAATCTACTTTTCCATCATCAGATACATTTAATAGTAATGCCTGATCCCAAATGATGTGATCAAAACTGTCTTGTGATTGAATTTGATGTAAAGATAATATGGCAAATAGCGTTACTATAATTTTTGGAGCTTTCATGCTGTTAAGTTTTAGAATGGTTATTATTTAATTTTTTATTAAATCTTCTTTTAAGATTTATGTTTTTAGTAGGAAATTAGAGAATAAACTTACAGGAGGAATATAGCTTCTATTGATGTTGAGTTAGTTATTGAGAGCTTAAAAGATAGAATTCAGGATTGAAAATCAATCTAAAAAATAAATTTAATATGTTGATAATCAGTATTTAAATTAAATAATGAGGTTTTGTGAAATTAGAAATTTTATTACCTAGTAGATATGACGTTTTTAGATTAATTTTAACTTTTTAAAAGTCCTAATCAACTATTCATTTAAGTTCCAATTGTATTTTTTGAAACTCTTTTTTGCATTAGAGTTAATAGTAATTCTGGAGTATTTATTTAAAAAATGAATTAAAGAGCCTTCTGTTTTAAAATCTTTTGCAAACCAACTGAAAATTTTTGAAAGCTGAATACGATTAGAAGTTATGGTATTTCGTTTTGGATCATTGATAAAGTTAATTGCTAATTTTTCTAACTCATGATCTACATTTTGAGTAGTAAATGCTCTGTTTAATAATGGAGGGCAAGAAATAGAAGCACAATTGATACCAAAATGAATCCTGGGGTCTCCCATTTTTCGTAAAATTTTATGTTCTACATCATTAAGTGTATACCATTTGTTTCCTAATTTAAAAAAACGCAAATCCCATGGATTATTAATATCTCTGATACTTTCCAGGGGGTAATTGTCGATAATTAACTTTACGGTAAACGCATTGTATACATTGATCCAATAGGCTAACTTATCAAATGTACTGTAGTTTTCTAAAAGCGTATATTTACTTAGTATATCCAGATAAGCTTTTAGCGTGATATGATCTTTTTTGAAACCTTTATAATCTACTGTACCATCGGCAGAAACATGTTTTTGTAGTAAATCATTCCATAATTTATGATTTAATATTTCTACAACATCTTCTTTTGGATGCTCTTTTGTTATAGCAGCTTCTTTCTGTTGTTGTGAAGGTTTCTCAACTTTTTCTTCTCCAGATTCTGTTATCTCAATAGTAGCTTCGGGTGTTTTTGCTTCTATAGTTTTATCTTTATCAGGAGTAGTGTTTTGAATTGTTTTTTTACTTCCGCCGCAGGCAACAAACACACAAATTAGTATGATAAAAAACAGATTCCTCATTTGGTGATCACTTTTTAATTTAACTAAGATACATTTCCTGTTGGATAAAACGCTGAGTAAGATAAAAACTCTCTCCAAAACTAAACTTGATATGCTTTTTATTTTTTGTGTTTGTATGTCAGAACCTAAAATATCATATACATCAGCCATAAAGACTAGCTAATGCCTGGGTGAATAGTGTGACCTCTTCGATAGTTCCTGTACTTATTCTACACCAATCGAAAAAAGGAGGAAACGGTCGACCTATTAAGACTCCTTTTTCTAACATTTCTTTATGTAATGTGCGTATATCCTTTCCAGATTTAAAAAAGATAAAATTGGTATGGGATTTTACATAAGGAAGTTTCAAAGTATCGAGGGTTTTATAGATCATATCTTTTGCCTCTCTGTTTTTTTGCAGACTGAATGTATAAAATTCATTATCGTTTAGAGCTGTTTTGGCCGCAGCGATTGCAACAACATTGCTATATGCTACCATATTTCTTCTCAGCTTGTTTGTTAAAGAAGGTTTTGCAATAAGGTAACCTATGCGTAATCCTGCCATACCATACACTTTTGAAAATGTTCTGGAGACAATAACATCTTTCTCTTGTTTTACAAGTTCGACCATCGAAGGATAATCAGGGTCTTCGATATAATCATAGTAGGCTTCATCACTAAATAGAATCGTTTTATTGCTAATAGTATCACAGAAATCTATTAGCTTTTTTGAAGGAAGAACAGTAGAAGTTGGGTTATTAGGATTACATAGAAAAACCAGTTTTGTTTTTGAAGAAATTCGTTTTTCAATTTCTTCTATATCATAACCTTTGTCCTCACCCACTGGCACCCAGTTTACTTCTGCTCCCCATTGCCTGGCATATGTCATCATTGTGAGAAAAGTAGGTTTTGCAGCAATGATTTCTCCTCCATTTGCAGCAAAAGTAAGCCCGGTAATTTTTAATCCTTCTGTAGAACCTCCACAGATAATAATGTGATCTTTGGTTACCCCTTCTTTTTTGGCCAGTATTGTAGCTAACTCATCAGCATATGCATAAGGATACCTACAACTATGATCAAAAGCCGCCATAATAGATGCTCTTACTTTTTCTGAAGGACCGTAAGGGTTTTCGTTAGAGCTTAATCGTATATGTTTTGAGAGTGGTCTGGGATTAAATTTACGAACCTCTTCTAATGTTAAAGCATTGGCAATACCTATCCCTCCTAACAAAGTAAAACTCCCTCCTAATGAAGTAGATTTTAACCATTGTCTTCTATTCATGATATTTATCTTTAAAATGATTTGCTTTTTAAAGATAACAATTTATTGATTTTAAATCTCTTATGAATTTAAGAATTATGATTTAGAAGTATATAATCCAGGTTTGATCAATAGAATTTT
>CAKMZM010000013.1:11538-30373 GCA_929200365.1 uncultured Flavobacteriaceae bacterium
AATTTAAGAATTATGATTTAGAAGTATATAATCCAGGTTTGATCAATAGAATTTTGCCAGGCTCTGTCTGTCTCGAATATCGTGTAAAGTTCAACGCTTATAAAACTAGGAAACAAAACAAAAAAGTCTTGTTTCTGATACCTTGACGACTCTGCCTTGAGGTAGTTTATTTAAATTTTCACACGTTTTATGATCTGATTATATTATACTTTGAAGCAATTTGAACAACAATCCACTTGCTATAGCAGCTATCGGAAGTGTAAGCACCCAGGATAACACTATTTTGGAAATCATTTTGGGATCTGCTTTTTTGGTTATGGTACCAATTCCAAATATAGAACCAACAGACACATGGGTAGTCGAAACCGGCAAACCATGAATACTTGCTGTGGTTACTAACAGACCTGTAATCATGTTGGCAGTAAAGCCTTGTCCAGAATTCATAGGAGTGATTTTTTTACTCATGATAACCCCAACTTTTTTGGCATTTATAAGCCCTCCCAAAGCCATGGTTACGGCAATTGCAATCATTCCCCATTTAATATCCAAAGCATTAATAATTAATAGTAATCCTACAATTTTAGGAGTATCGTTAAGTCCTCTTGCAAAACTAACAATCCCGGCACTTAAATAATGCAGACTGTCTAATATTCTTTGAGAACTAATCCCTAATAATTCTCCATTGTACGTTTCTACCTTGGTGTGGCCTATAGAGGTTGTAACTCTGGTTTCTGTAGTAATAGTATCCATCTGGTGTGCAGAAATGGTTAATGCTTCTACATCTTGTTTTTTATCAATGTAAATACCACTATTCTTTGTAATCTTTAGCTTTTTTCTGACATATCTAAAAATGACATACAATACTAAACTTAATACTGCAGCCATTAACGGACTTACAATAAGAGGGATCAAAAATGTCTTACCAAGTTTTGCAAAATTAAACTCGGTTCCAATGGCCATTACTCCGGCTCCAAAAAGAGCGCCTACAAGGCCATGAGTTGTAGATATCGGCATTCCTATTCGTGTAGCAATAAATACGGTAAAGGCAGCCCCAAGAGCAATAGAGATTGCAAAAATTGGCATTTGGATTAATTCATTAGGAACCAGCCCTTTTCCTGAAAAGTTTTTTACTAATTCTTCTGCCAGAAAGATTGCAGCAACAGAACCTGAGAATGTTGTTACTGTAGCCCAGCGTATTGCTTTTTTGTAATTCGTAGTTCCACTCCCAAAGAGAGTAGCAACGCCTTTAAAATTATCATTTGCACCATTGCTATAAGCCAAAAAACAAGCAGCAATAAAAAGAAGAACCAACATCATATATTTTTAATTTAAAGATTATGTGTACTTACAATCCGACGCATTGTATCTGATTACCTTACAGTAGTGTTTAACAAAATACTAAAAACAAGTATTTATTCTTAAATTTTTCAGGACTATAGTTTTAACAGCATCCACCCCCATCATAGTGATAAGTAGATTCACTAATAAATATATCATCTCTGTTTAAATTGGCTATATCACCAGCGGTCTTATCGCATATAGCTATGGGTTGATTTTTGAGCAATATATGACCATTTTTATCATCAAAATAGTCTTTATCGCCATAGTATATGGCAGCTTTCCCTGTAAATATACAGGGGCCATCTTTTGGCATTGGGTCTTTGATTGCTGCTACTTCTATAGACTCAATGTAAATCAATTCATCGGTATTATAATGTTTTGGATCCAAAATTCTATAAGGTTTACGAGCTCTGATTTCTATGGTCCCAAAACCTACATCTGTCAACGCTTTTACATACGCTGCAATAGGTAAACTCCCGCTTAAACACAAAGCTCTTAATCGTTCATCGTTACGCAAATTCTCATTCATAGGTTGCTCACAAGTTGGATCACTCATTACCAATCTTCCATGTGGTTTTAATACACGATACATTTCTTCGATTGCTTTTCGAAGATCATCTGCTTTAAAAATATTAAACAAACAATTTTGTGCTGCAACATCAATACTATTGTCATCTACAGGAAGATGAAGCGCATCTCCATGTCTTAGATCAACAAACTCACTTTTAAACCAATCATTTTGTGCTTCGGCTTCTTTAAAGTTTTTACGAGAAGCTTCCAGCATTTCATTTACTACATCAACTCCTATAACACCATTTTTCTGTCGGGAAAAATAAGAGAATTGTAATAATTCCATTCCACCTCCAACACCAACATATAAAATTTTGGGAGAATTAGTTAAATCACGTGCATGTACTGTACTACCACAACCATAATTCATTTCCTGCATGATTTTGGGGATTTTAAGCCCTGGTAGTTCCCATATTGGGTTGGTAGTACAACATAAACCTACATCGGGGGTTAATGCTGCTTCTTTATATACATCGTGAGTAGTATTTAAGTAGCTCATATATTATTATTTTTTTATTTCAGAAATAAGAGAGAAAATATAAATTGTTTTTTGTCAAAAAGTGAAGATAAAACTTTCACTACTGTTTATAATGATTTTATCAATTTTTTGAAAAGCAGTATCATATTGGGTTCTGCTTTTGCTGCCATTGCTATAATTTCATCAATGTTGATCGGTTTTAGATTGTCGGGATCACATTCATCGGTAAGCACAGATACAGCAACTACAGCCAACTCCAAATGATTGGCGACAATGACTTCGGGAATGGTACTCATTCCTACTGCATCGGCGCCGATAATTTTAAGATAACGATACTCTGCCCGGGTTTCGAGCTGAGGGCCTACCACAGATGCATATACTCCTTTATGAAGGTTGATATTATGCTCTCTGGCAATAGATTCGAGTTTTGTATTGATCTCTGCATCATAAGGAGCGCTCATATCTGTAAAACGACTTCCTAGTTGTTCTACACCTTTAAAAGCAAGAGGAGAGCTTCCTTGTAAGTTAATGTGATCATCGATAAGCATTAATTCTCCTTTTTTGAAATTGAGATTAACAGCTCCAGAGGCGTTAGAAACCAATAATGTTTTAACCCCCAGTTTATGCATAATACGCACGGGATACGTCACATCCTGAAGCGTATATCCTTCATAAAGATGAAAACGCCCTTGCATCACTACTACATTTTTGCCTTCCAGTTTTCCATAAATTAGTTTTCCTTTATGAAACTCTACAGTAGCTGTAGGAAAATTCGGGATATGATTATAACTTACCTCATTAATGACTTCTATTTCACTAATTAATTGCCCTAATCCTGTTCCTAGTATGATTCCTATTTCAGGATTTTCAAAACCTTTTTTCTGGAGGAATTCTACGGTTTCTTCGATGTATTTGATCATATTGTCTGTTAGCTTATAAATTTTTGAAAAACGGCAATGTCTTTAATATCTTCATCATAATCAATATCATTGCGCTCTTCTAATAGTTTAAGGTTTTTGTTTTGAATATTTTTTAATGTATCTCGAAGAACAGTTTCTGTTCCCCAGATTTTGTTTTTAAAAACTTGTGAATTTAAGGATTTCATTCCAAATAAATAGTACCCTCCATCTTCTGCTGGGCCAATTACATACTCATGAGATGCTAAAGCCAGAAACGCATTTTCGATATCTTTTTGGGTTAAGTCATACATATCGCTTCCGATAATAATAATATTTTGATACCCATTGGCAAAACCTTCTTCAAAAGCATGCTCCATTCGCTGTCCCAAATCATCTCCTACCTGTTGCTTTTTGGTATATATCTCTGAGCTCCATAAGTCGTTATCCCTTATTTTTACAGAGTAATGAACTTCTTTGTCTACTTTTAGGTTTTTGGTTATTGTAATTGTATGCTGCAATAGAAATTTATAAATTTCCAAAGCTGCCTGATCTCCAATAGTGGCTGCCAGGCGTGTTTTACACTTACCTAATTCTGGATTTCGGGTAAAGATGAGAAGTAAATTTTTTTCTTTCAATTCGAGTATATTTTCGTTCCATTATGCAACCATTTACTCCATTTTTTGGAGTAAACATGCACTGTATCGGTTAATTTTTCTTCATAATTCACAACAGGAAATCCTTTGTTTTTCCATTCAAAAATGCCTCCATATAAATTGTAAACATTGGTGTATCCTGCTTTTTTAAGCTGTTCTGAGATATCTTCGGATCGAATCCCCAAACTGCAATAGACAACGATATGTGTATCTTTTGATT
Source organism: uncultured Flavobacteriaceae bacterium (assembly GCA_929200365.1). Lineage (GTDB taxonomy): Bacteria > Bacteroidota > Bacteroidia > Flavobacteriales > Flavobacteriaceae > Aquimarina. The sequence continues at coordinate 15,700 of CAKMZM010000013.1, forward strand.
TGTATTGTTGCGTAAACGATTTTATTTTGAAATGGTTATAACCAACATGAACTGCATTTTGCAGATGACTTACCTGGTATTCTTTTTTCTCTCTTGCATCTAATAGTAATATGGTATCCCGAATCGTTTCTAATGTTGAAACTGAAATGTAAGGAATACTTTTATTATTGTACTGATTCAGCAATTCACCTACTGAATTTTGAGCAGTGGCTATTACTGAAAAAAATAATGATATTGAAAGTATAAAACTTCTCATTTCTGGATGTTAAAAAACCATTACGTTACTGTTCCCTGGCAACTACTTCCTGCACCTGCCGTACACCCGTAGCAATGTTGAGAAATGACAATATCTCTGTCCTGAAGTAATTCTTCATTATACTCGCTTATATGTTTTACTTTACTTGCAACTTTTAGATTGAGCATTTGATTAAAATCACAATCATATAGCCATCCGTCCCAACTTACAGATATAGTATTAGTACACATTACATTTGCAACAGCCGCTGGATTATATGCTTCTACCAGAGCATACATATAATCTTCGTAATTTTCTGATGCGATCAGGTAATCCAAAAACCTGCTAATGGGTAAATTGGTAATTGCAAAAAGATGATGAAACTGGATATTGAAATCCTGTAACAGTGCTTTTTTAAAATCTTTCTCCATCGAAGCTTGATTTCCAGGTAAAAATGCCCCCGAAGGATTGTATACCAAATCCAGCCTCAAACTGCTATCTGGCATACCATATCCTCTGTCATTAAGCTCCTGGAGTGCTTTTATAGATTTATCAAAAACACCATTACCACGTTGTTTATCTGTTTTTCCTTTGGTCCAGTGAGGCATAGAGGAGACTACGTGTACATTATGTTTTTTGAAAAAATCGGGGAGGTCATAATACTTTTTATTTGCTCTAATGATGGTAAGGTTACTACGCACTATAAAATCTTTGATCCCTGCTTTACTGGCTTCTTCTACAAACCATCTAAAATTTGGATTCATTTCGGGAGCTCCTCCTGTTAAATCCAAAGTATGTGCCCCGGTTTTTTTAATCACATCCAGACATTGCTGCATGGTTTCTCGTGTCATGATTTCTTTGCGATCAGGTCCGGCATCTACATGACAATGCTCACAAACCTGATTGCACATGTATCCCACATTAATTTGCAGGATTTCGAGTTTATTTGGGCGTAAAGGCGAGTGACCGATTTCTGCAATCTTATCGGCAAATTTAGGAAGCTCTCCATTAGCAAAAATTCCATTATTTAAAATTTCTAATTGCTTTTTGGTATTTGCTAACTGATCATTTCGTTTATGTAAGGATTGTTTTGTTTTTATTTCGGTCATCTGCTGTTTCTGAGTTATTGTTTCTAATAAGGAAGTGGTTTAAACTTACTTACATAGAAAGCTTATCATATTTGTTCATCATCTGTACTCCATGAACCAGGGTGGCTCCGCTCTCTATAGCTGCACCCGCATGTACCGCTTCCATCATTTCTTCTTTTGTAATCCCTCGTTGCAAACCGTCTTTAGTATAAGCATCAATACAATAAGGACATTTTACAACATGAGAAACAGCTAGTGCTATTAATGATTTTTCCCGGGCACTTAGTGCTCCTTCTTCAAAAACCTTACCGTAGTAATCAAAGAACTTGGTTCCTAATTCTTCACTCCATTCAGTAATTTTTCCAAATTTTCTTAGGTCGGCAGGGTCATAATATGTTTTTGACATACAGGATTATTTTTTTTTGAGTTAGAGACATACAATGGTATGTCGTTAAGGATATGCTATACTTACATTACAATGTAGTAAAAGTAACTGAATTCTAAAAATATGTAAGAGCATGTTTACACATATCAGGATAAACACAAACAAAGTATGAGTTTATCTTGAAAAGAGGTTGTTAATAAAATGAGTAGTTGATTTATAGAACTTCTGGAGATTTTTAAACCACTTCTTAATAATAATGGTAAAATGCGTTAGGGATTGCAATGAAAATCCCACAGCCCGACAAAAGGAGGTGCGAGGAATTGTAATGAAAAGCCCGACCCAACAGGGAAACGCCCCAATGTCGTTTAGCTATGAATAAGATTTAAAATTACATTAAGAAAAAGCTTAATTTAGGCGTTTGAAATACAGTAATTCTTTTTTTAATTATTTGATCCCAAAATTGAAGCTATGCGGAAAAAAGTAACCCTAAAACAACTTGCCAGAGAATTAAATCTTTCTATTTCTACGGTTTCAAAATCATTAAAAAACAATCCAGAGATTAGCAAAAAAACGATTATCAGGGTACATGAACTTGCAGATTTTTATAATTATAAGCCCAATGCACTGGCGGTAAGCTTAAAAAGTAATAAAACCAAAACCATTGGAGTGATATTACCTGAAATTCTGAATCACTTTTTTGCAAAAGTTCTTCACGGAATTGAACAGGAAGCTTCTAGAAAAGGATATAAAATAGTGACTTGTATTACCAATGAGTCCTATGATAAAGAAGTAGAATATGTAGAAATGTTAAACCATAGTAGTGTTGATGGCTTTATAGTATCGCTAAGTCAGGAAACACAAGTTTTTAATAAATTTGAACACTTTAAAAAACTAAAAAGAGATAATGTGCCCATAGTAATGTTTGATAGGGTAACAGAAGAAATAGAATGCGACAAAGTTATTGTAGATGATAAACAAGCATCAGAAGCCGCAGTGAATTATCTTATGGATACAGGTTGTAAAAGGATAGCAGTGATTACAACAATTGATGGTTTAAGTGTTGCCAGATTACGTTTGGAAGGAGCAAAAGAAGCTGTGGCAACAAATAATCAAATTTCATTAATAGAGCTATCGATTAAAGATTCTGATAGTTTTGAGATCGAAATAGAGAAGTTTCTAGATAATAATGATATCGATGCGGTTCTTGGTGTAGATGAAAAAGCGGCAGCCATTACTATAAATATGTCGCATAAATTAGGGTATAAAATCCCCAAAGACATTTCAGTTATTGGGTTTACAGATGGTTTGTTGTCAAAATACTCATATCCAAAACTTACTACCGTTTCTCAACATGCAGAAGATATAGGTGCAAAAGCAGCTCAGGTTTTAGTGAACCAATTAGATGATTATGTCGAGAATTATGAATCGAAAACCGAAATTGTAAAGACTTCTTTAATTTTGAGAGATTCTACCTGTTAAATTTAAATGGAAAACGGGATGGTATCTTACCCCAAAATAGTTATAAAATCACTTCTTTATTATGAATAAAACAGGCTAAAACCTGCCAACAACACCTATTTGTCTTGCACCTACTCGTAAATTCCATCGAATTTTATGTTTTTTAGAACCAAATGTATAACGCTTATCTTTCTTTAGGTAATTATCAACACTATCAACAATAAATACACTCATTACTAACCCAAGGGTTACATCGGTCAACCAATGTGCGCCACTCCATAATCGCGAAATGGGGGTAACCAAACCAAGAGCATAAATACCACCTTTTACAAATAAGTTGTCAAATTGTTTGGCAAATGCATGTGCTGTGGTAAAAGCCAAAATAGCATGCCCAGAAGGAAAGGAGTGATCCCCAGCTTCATTAGACCAAAAACGGAAACTTAGGTTCCCTTCACCTTCTAATGGTCTTGCACGACCTACAGCAGTTTTACCTAATGTTTGCAGAAGCCCTCCAGCAGTTGCAGATGTAATAAGAAGAACACCAGTTCGTCTAATTTTTTCATTTTTCGTAATAAGCCCCAAAGTATAAACGCTAGCCGTTAAACCATAATTAAACAAGGGTTTTCCAAATCTAAAACCAGTTTCTTTTATAAGATCAGGAACCCCATCACCTTGTTTTCTAAATACATCATCGACAGACTCGTCTACTGCCAAAAGAATGGTATGTCCAGCAATAACTCCACCAAAAGTTAACCAATCTTTTCCTTTCCATCTTAATGGACTCATGTATACATGTTTTACACCTCCATATACAGATGAGCCATCATGCTTTATCATTTGCCAGGTTGTTATTTTATTTTGAATACCCAGTGTATCATTAACACTGTGAGAATCTTGTGTGTCCTGAGAATGAATTGTGAATGTAGAAATTAAAAAAATATAGAGTAGAAGGAACTTGATATACGTCATAGTAGAAATTTGCTATGCAAAAATAATAACTTATTCATAATTAATTGGGTATTCGAAAATAATCACTTCTATTTCCTCTCAGGTTACACTTTTCGTTAGTTAGAAATATCAGACCTAGAATCTTTGAAACTCAAATACTAAATGAATATTGAAGTGAGTTACAATTAAAACTTTTCCTCTTTGCGACTTTGAAGTTTAAAAAATGTAAAACCGAAAAATGTAAAAGCCCAAAGTATAATAAATCAAATTAATACTATCTCAATACTCAAATACTCAGAAACTCAAAAGTTGAAGAATTTTTGGGGTATACAAAACAAGAAAGAAAAAAGAGTATAGCTTTTTATGTTTTTCTGGGAAAGAGAAATTTGTAGTACACCCAAAAAACTTAAACCAGTTTGCTAGATACATTTTTAAATAAAAAATAGTCGCAAACCTCGAAAAATTCGTCACTAATTTAAGGGGATTCGTCACAAACTATAGATTTTCCTTCTTTCTTTTTAACGCTAAGGATAAGTTTGCGCTTTTAAATCATAGTTTATTTGCTGACAACACGAAGACCAATAAACATTTGAAAATAATGTTCGTTTTTATGCGTAAACAAAGTTTGAAGCAAAAAGTAAGAGTTAAAATATTATGTAAGGGATGGGGGTCCCTGATTTTATGTTGTTGGAGTATTTTTAATTACTAGTTCACAAAATATCTACCCCAGATATACATTGTGAACTAGTAAATTAATTGGTAGTGATCAAAGACATAAGCCATAGTTTTAGTACAAAATATAATATAGTAAACACTCATTTTTTATTAGAAACTTAAAACTCGTCAAAAATTATAAATTTATGAAATTGTCTTTGGTGTTATTATTGTCGATAGTTCCGATAGTATTTTATGCACATAATCATGAAAAAGATTCCCTGTCAATTAAAGAAAAACAACCATTACCTGGGGATCAACCGATTTCAAATTTTTTTCAGTTTCCAGAACTTGATAAAAACTTTCCTGTAACAACTCCCATTAATATCTCTTCTGCCCCAGAGTTTACTACAGAAAGTCTTCAGAAAGAATTTGGATATCCAACTGCTTGGGTTAACGATAACAAATTGAAAGCCAAAGCTAGTTTTGAAAAAATAGATACCGAGGATAAGTGGATTTCTTCTTTTTCAAACACACACCTGGATGCATTGCCCGTTGGAGTTAAACACACAATAAGTGAAATCGAATACCAGCTAGGGTTTGTAAAAGCAAAATTCTACAAAGAATATACAGAACTTACCGTGTTTGCAAAGGTGATTTTACCACAATCTGATGATAAAGGAGATCCTATAGAACTTTTCTTCGGAGCCAATAATGTCAAAATTTCTCATCAAGGAGGAATTATAGGAGATGCTAATTTGGTATTATTAGGAGATGTATTTATTCCTTTTAATGGAGGAAACTGGATGCTTTTCTTAAAAGGAGGAATAGATTTTAAAACCGGAAATATTCAAAACAAAACTTTCGTAACAGTCAATTGTGATGGAGTTAAAGAAATGGGAATCGAAGGTGGTATTGAGTTTTCCAGAAATCTTTTGATACCGGTAGGAGAGAACGGAGAAAGTTTGCCAGAAACAAGGCCATGGCCTAATGGTAATAAAACATCAATGGTGCCTAATCGTGTACGAGGAGATTTTAAAGCCATTGCATCAAATTGGAATGATCTTGTTGTAGGCGTAGGAATTACTCCTTTTGTCTTGGCAAATCATCAGGATGGGTTTATGTTTTCTGTTAGTAAAGCTATTCTTGATTTTAGTGATTTTAGAACTCCAGAAATTTCTTTTCCAAAATATTATTATGACAATGAGTTACTATCGCCTAATCGCGAATCATGGCGGGGCGTATATATAGAATCTATACAGGTAGGAATGCCAGATGCATTTAAAACGACTAATAGTGTTTCTCAAGATAAGAGGATAGTTTTTGAAGCTGCCAATTTTATTGTTGATAGCCATGGTGTTTCCGGAGAATTTTCAGTAAAAAATATAATTCCATTAGAAACAGGAATTACTTCATCAAAAAATGCCTGGGCGTATTCTGTAGACGAATTGGGAGTCGTCTATGCAGCAAACACTTTTATGGGAGCTAAGTTTGCAGGAAGTATAAAATTACCCACTTCTGGTTCAAAAGATAAAGGATTGCAATATAAAGGCATTATTACAGAAGAAGAGTATATGATGGGAGTATCGCCTATAGAAACCGTTAATTTTGATATGCTTCAGGCCAAAGTACAGTTACTTCCAAACTCTGGAGTGTTAATGAAAGTAAAAGATGTTGGTAGTGAGGGAGATAACTCTGAGGCAGAAGGAAGTACAAAAACAAATAAAAAAGAATTTTTTATGCAGGCCAGGCTTAATGGAAGAATGGCCATTTCTGCCAGTCAAAAACAATCTATACTAGACGAAGGAAAGAAAGTAGGTGAAGATATTGTACAGTTTAAAGGAATTAAATTTCAAGATTTGGTTTTACAAACCGAAAGCCCACTGATTAGTGTAGAATATTTTGGATATGAAGATCAGGTTAAAGTAGCTGGGTTTCCTGTATCTATAGATAAAATAGGTGTTGTTGCACAAGATCATGAGATTGGAATAAGGTTTGATATTGCAGTTTCTCTAATGAAAGATGCATTTTCGGCAAAAGGAGCAGTAGGTATTTTTGCCAAACAGAAACCAGTTTCAGGTTCAGAAGGTAGTAAAGAAGATCATAGGTATAAGCAACGATGGCAATACGATCGCTTAGAACTATACAGAATGAGTGTAAAAGCTGATATGGGAGCTATGACTTTTCAGGGAATTCTTGATTTTATGAACGATGACCCAATATACGGTAATGGGTTTCGAGCCAAAGTAAAAGCAACATTCGGTAATAAAAAAGGTAATGAGGGTAGTGATAAAGGAATTTCTTGCGCCGCAATTTTTGGAAAAAAAGAAACTAAACAAAGTGTAGATGCTACCCATGAGAAAGCAGGAACTGAAGAAACTGTTACTACAGAAATATATAGATATTGGTATATAGATGCAGCAGTTACCGGCATAAAAATACCTGTATCTCCAGGACTTAATATAACAGGATTTGCAGGAGGGGCATTTTATAAAATGTCTAGAAAACCAGAAGGAAGTATTTCAGAATTCTCACCATCGGGACTTGTTTATGTCCCTGATAACAAAACACAGTTAGGTGTTAAAGCAATGGTGTTTGGAGCAATGCCAGATGAAAAAGCAATGAGTGTTAGTGCCGGGTTCGAGATTGATTTCAACAAAAATTATGGGGTTAATAGATTAGGGTTCTTTGGAGAGGTTCAGGCAATGAAAGCCTTCAATTTTCCAAATCCAATGCAAAAAATAACAGGAAAACTTCAGGGATTAGCAAGTAGTGAATCCCTTGGAGGAAAAGTTACAAAAACATTTTCTGAAAAAGCAGCGTCTGAATATCCTTCTGAAATAGCAGGGCAAGCAGGAATTAATGCCAAGGTAGGAATGCAATATGACTTTACCAACAACACTTTTCATGCAGATATGGATTTGTATGTTAATGTATCAGGAGGTCTCGTTCAGGGAAGAGCCTCCAAAGGTCGTGCGGGATGGGGAGTAATTCATATCGCACCAGATGAGTGGTATGTACACATGGGAACGCCTACTGATCGTTTAGGCTTACGAATGGGAGTAGGGCCTGTTTTTGTAGAAAGTGGCGGATATTTCATGATGGGAGACGGCCTGCCAGGAAGCCCGCCACCACCATCAGAAGTTGCGGCAATGCTAGACGTAGATGCAGATAAACTGGATTATATGAGAGATGAAAACGCATTAAATTCAGGAAAAGGAATTGCTTTTGGATCAGACTTTAAAATCGATACCGGAGACATTAGTTTTTTATTGCTATATGCACGTTTTCGTGCAGGTCTCGGATTTGATATTATGCTCAAAGACTATCAACAAGCTATGTGTGTGAATACAGGTGATCAGGTAGGGATTAATGGATGGTATGCCAATGGGCAGGCTTATGCCTACCTGCAAGGAGAATTAGGGATTAAGGTAAAGCTATTTGGAGTTAGTAAAAAAGTACCTATTATTCAAGGAGGTGCTGCTATTCTTATGCAGGCAAAAGGACCAAATCCATTCTGGATGCGCGGATATGCGGCCGGTTACTATGATCTTTTGGGTGGAGCCGTAAAAGGAGCCTATAGGTTTAAAGTAGAAGTAGGTGAAATGTGTGAATTTCAAGACGATACACCTATAGGAGATATCAAAATGATCAGTGATCTTACCCCAGCCGATAATAACCAGAATGTAGATGTATTTATGGCTCCACAGGCAACATTTGTAATGAAAGTAGGAAAGCCTATTACCATTTTTGAAAATGGAGGAAATAAAACTTATAAGATTATATTAGAAAAATTTACCGTATCAGACGAATCTGGAAAAAAAATACAAGGAAAACTAGAGTGGGCAGACACCAAAGACCGGGTAACCTTTATGCCAGATGACATTTTACCTCCCAAAACCAGATTAAAAGCAACAGTAGAAATAAGTTTTCAGGAAAAGATAAGCGGAATGTATAGAGATATTATGCTAGATGGTAAAAAAGCATTAGAAACTTTAGAAAGAAACTTTGTCACTGCAAATGCTCCGGATTATATACCATTAAAAAATATTGAATATGCTTACCCTGTTGTTAATCAAAAACAATTTTATAAGGGAGAATCTAATAATGGATATATACAATTACAAAGAGGGCAGGACTATCTGTTTGATAATACAAAGTGGAAAAGTACAGTAAAATTTATTGATCAAAATGGAAAATCATCATTAGCAAAATTTAGTTATAATACTGCAGAAAATAAGGTTGTATACACTCTTCCAAAAGTACACAAAGAAACAGCATATACGATGTCTGTCATTAGCACTTCTAAAGCTCCAAAAGGAGAATCTGGCACTGCTACAGTAACAGAAACAAAAGATTATGGAGAAAATAATACCATTCAAATTAAAAAGAATACTGCAGGAACCATACTGAAAGAAGGAGAAATAGAAAGAATAGCCTATGAATTTAAAACCAGCAAGTATAAAACATTTGCAGATAAAATAAACGCAATAAAGGTAGAAAACGGGTTAGCAGGAAAAATAAGCGGTAGTTCAGATATGCTCTTCTTGTATAATGTGGTGGGTACGTATGAAGGGTTTGAGGTATTAGAATTGATAGGAAATCAGTTTACAGAAAATAAACCATTGGTAACATACGATGCGATATTAGATGATGCTTATTACACACAAGATATCCAGCCTCTGGTATATGCAAATTATCCTATTTCAGGAGTCTATACCTTTAAACAAAGAAATGTTGCCATACAAGGAACACCACCTGTAAGAGCATTGCTTAAAGATACAAAATATCTTACCAGTCTGGAGCATAATGTAAATAAATCATATACACAAAATAGCTTTCCATTTACTTATGATTTACCACAGGTGTATAAGGGGGATTTAATAGACCTTAGAAATCAGGCGTATGCAGATTTTACAGCAGGAAAAATAACAGCTACCCATCCTGTAATGCGAGTTACAAATGGTCAGTACAAAATTATGCGATACGGAAAATACAAAGTAAAGTTACAATATAATTTACCAGGAGGAGTCAAAGGAACACAGGCAAAGGTTCATTTTAACAACCCAATCAAGTAACAGGTAGAAGAGCAAATGAAAAAGATAATATGTATTATGATACTGAGTGGCCTGATATGTCATAGAATATCTGCCCAGGATACTATTCCCCAGGTAAAAGTAATCTCTCGTGTTGATGATGGTAAAGTTATGTTACGATGGGCAGTATCAACCCCTGTTGCCTGGCAAAAAGCAAATACGTATGGGTATACTATAGAGCGTTTTACCGTAAAACGCAATGGGCAATTACTTGCCGAACCAGAGAAAAAGAAAATTAACACAACACCAATACAACCCCAACCTCTGTTGGCCTGGAAAAATGTTGTACAAACCAGCGATTATGCAGCTATCATGGCACAAGCATTGTATGGAGAGAAATTTCAGGTAGAAAATATGCAGCAAAGTGGTATTGCACAAATAATCAATAAAGCCAAAGAATCCGAGCAGCGTTTTTCTTTTGCCTTGCTAGCTGCCGATATGGATTTTGAAACCGCAAAAATGGCAGGGTTGGGATATGTAGATACTGATATACAAGAAGGAGAGATTTATTTTTATAGCATAAAAACAGCAATCCCTCAGGAAATAATGCAGGTAGGTACAGGATCAATATATGTAGATCCTTCAAAAGAAGAAGATCTGCCCAAACCCATTGCCCTTACAGCAGTACCGCAAGATAAAAGTATTCTGCTGGTTTGGGATTATGAGAGCTTTAAAGCCATATATACCACTTATTATATAGAGCGATCTGATAATGGAACACACTTTAATCGATTAGAAGGAGCACCATTGGTTAATATGGATAATACATCAAAAACAACTGCTGTACGTCGAATGTATTATACAGATACCTTGTCTCAAAATGATAAAACCTATCACTATAGAGTCATAGGGATTTCTCCGTTTGGAGAACATGGTCCGCCATCAGAAATAGTAACTACACAAGGAATCAAAAAATTAGAGGCAACTCCTCATATCTCTAAAACAGAATTTGATGCTTCTGGAGCGATACAGGTATATTGGGATTTTGAAAAAGAAGCAGAGTCAGAAATAACAGGATTTGAGCTTAATTGGGCACCACAGGAAAAAGGCCCTTATACAGTTGCAAAAACAGCTATATCACCAAAAAGCAGGAAAACTATTTTTAAAGAAGTAGCTCCTTCAAATTATTTTAAGGTAACAGCTATAGGAAAAAATAATCAAAAGACCACTTCTTTTGCTGCATTTGCACAGGCGGTAGACAGTATTCCACCTGCCAGTCCTGTAGGATTAAGAGGAACAGTAGACACTCTGGGAATTGTAAAATTGCAATGGCAAGCTAATATAGAACGAGATATATTAGGATATCGGGTGTATAAAGGGAGTCTCGAAAAAGAAGAACTGGTACAGATTACAGTATCCCCCATACCAGAAAACACATTTGTAGATACCGTGCAGGTAAAATCCTTAAATAAAAAAGTGTTTTATCAGGTAATCGCTGTAGATAAACGTTATAATATGTCTGGGTATTCAGAAAAAATAATTCTTAAAAAGCCAGATGTTGTTCCTCCTTCATCTCCTATTTTTTCAGCATATACAGTAAAAGAAGATGGCATTCACTTGCACTGGATCAATAGTAGTAGTAATGATGTGGTTGAACATCAACTATATAGGCAGAATACAACAGAAGCAAAAAAAGGCTGGGAACTCATTTTTAAAACCGATACCATAACCAAATATACAGATACCAATTCAAAATCAGGGATACAATACAGGTATGCGATCTTTGCCAGAGATGAAACAGGATTACAATCCTCGCCATCGACACCACTAACTATAACCATGCAACGTAATACCCGGCAACAAGTGGTTAAAAATTTTAAAGGAGTAGTCGATAGATTGGTAGAGAAGATTGATTTGTCATGGAAAGTTACAGACGAACAAGTCTCTGAGGTATGGATATACAAAAATAAAAAGGGAGAAGCTCCTGCGCTTTTTAAACAACTGCCATCAAAAATAAAAAACATTACTGATACCAATGTAAGTCCTAATACCGACTACACATATCAAATAAAAGCAATATTAAAAAAGGGATACAGTACCCTGGAAACTGTGAATATAACGTATTAACAGATGAAAAAAGGAATAGTAATATTAGCATTAGTAATGACCGCATTGTCTTTTGGGCAAGAAGGAAAATATAAAGTTGTAATAGATGGAACTGTAACTCATAGAATGGGGCGTTGTACCAATACTATTATCCGACTGGTTCTTGATAATGGTAGTAAAGTATCTGTTTATTCAGGTGCTAGTACCTCAGAAGATTCTTTTACTGATACAATTGACAAAACAATAGTTGTTAATGATCGGATAAATTATATTGAATATAAAGGAGGGAATGCTTCTCAATGTGAAAACATGCAAATTAATACCAGAAAGGATAATCTTGCAGGTCGTTGTGAAACTAAGATGCTAAGAGCAGAAGGCGTTACCTCATCTGGAACAATAACAGTAGAACCTGATATAGAAATAACGCCACCAGATTCTGATGACTATTCATTACCTACAGATCACAAAGTGATTATTGAAGCTACAGGTAATTTTCCTAAAGACTCAGGAGCTTATGCATGGCAATATACCTTTATAAAAACCCCTCAGCCAGAAGATTGGATAACTATTGATGCAAACTATAACGGAAACTATATTTTGGGAGCAGACGATAATGGAGTGACTGCATTAGATTTGTTTCCAAATACGATAGAAAATGTAATCGGACAAGAGGTTTTGTTTAGAATTAAATATTGTGATGATGATACCGGAACAGCTCCTGTACTTTACAAAATAATCCCTTCGGCTCCCAATTATACAGATGCCAGATCATTAAACCCTAAATGTATAGGAGAAGAAGGTACGGCAACTTTATATTTTGACAGGCAGTTACGTCTCAACGAAACCATTACGATACTCACTGTTAAAGACGATAATTTTGATCCTCTTCAGAATTCATATACAAAGATTACCGAATTTGATGAATCTAATGGAAAATTCAGCTATACACTAAGAGAATTAGTCGGGAAATATAAGGTAGGTATTATTTTAAAATATGGAAATTTGCCTGAAGAAGTATCATATACAGGAGGCGAAGACCATGAAATCACTTTTGAAATACAAAATCCTGATGCAGTAATTTTCGATCCGATATCACCAGAAGATATTACAGATCTAAGCTGTGTTGATAAACAAGACGGAACCATTACCATATCAGCTTCGGGAGGAACAGGTAAAGATTATCAATACCAGATCAAAAACGAAGAAGGAGGTACATGGGGTACTTGGACCCCTTTTACATCCCCAGCAAAAACGACCATAACCAACCTTGACGCTGCTACATATCAAATCCAAATAAGAGACGGTAATGCATGTATAGCAAGTGAAATAAAAGATATTGATAATGATGATAAATTAGATATAGGCGATCCTATCATACAAAAAGCAGTCATAAAAGCCCCTACAGCTATAGTGATTGATAAAGACGATGCAACTATTATTAATCCCACAGCATTTGGTTTTGAGAATTCTCAGATTAAAGTAGCTATAAATGGAGGTACACCTTTTAATGGAAACAGGTATACCTGTGCCTGGACAAACAATGGAGGAACTCCAGTGGATACTCATTATGGAGTATATAATCCAGGTCAGGGATATATGAGTACCTTACATAGTATTGGATTAGGAACCTATACATTGACAGTGACAGATAAAAATGGCTGTACTTCTGCAAGTGCTTCATTTATAGTAGATGAACAACCAGAACCCCTGCAAATTAGTTTTGAGCAAACAGATGTTTCTTGTTCAAAAAGTGAAGATGGGCAATTGATTGCTACTGTTACAGGAGGAGTTCCTTATAATATTTTTAGCCCCGATACCGATATTTATCCGGAAGATGAAGAAGGAAATCTTCTTTCATATTACTATTATTGGAAATATTTGGATAATGGAGGGTGGAAAGCATTACCCAATAAAGGAAATACAGTCAAGAATTTAAAGAAGGGTATGTATTCTTTAAATGTCAGAGATAAAAATGGGATTTCTATAGGAGAATATGAAGCAGTTATTACCCCGATAACTACAGAATATATACTGAAAGAATTTAAAGACCAGGAAGTAGAATTATTAGCCCCAGAATCGTTACAATTAGTTGTTACTAAAACACCACCAGGTTGTTATGAAGAATCCGACGGTTCTGCTACAGCAAAGGTAAGTGGAGGAACAAAAGAATATACCTATGTCTGGAAAAACAATCAGGATATGGTTATATCTGATAAAGCAACAGTAACAGGGTTATCTGCTGGAAACTACACAATAACAGTTACAGATGCTAATAAGTGTATCATAGAAAAAGAGGTAGATATCACACAACCAGAACCATTATCGGCAACATTCGAAACAACCAGAGCTACCTGTGGTGGATCTGATGGTTCTGCTACAGCAAAGGTAAACGGAGGAACAAAAGAATACACCTATGTCTGGAAAAATAATCAAAATATAATCATATCTGATGAAGTAACTGCTACAAGCTTACCTTTAGGGAACTACACAGTAACAGTAACAGATAAAAACAACTGTACAGTAACAGATACAGTTGTCATAGAAGAACCAGACCCTATTACCATAGAGGGTATTGAAACGACACGAACCAATTGCGGAGGTGCAATAGGTACAGCAGAAGTAATCATGTCTGGGCTTACAGCACCCTATACCTATAAGTGGAATACAGGAGCAACCACAAAAAAAGTAGAGAACTTGTCTCAGGGAGAATACACAGTAACAGTAACAGATAAAAACAACTGTACAGTAACAGATACAGTTGTCA
>CAKMZM010000013.1:30473-34948 GCA_929200365.1 uncultured Flavobacteriaceae bacterium
TACACAGTAACAGTAACAGATAAAAACAACTGTACAGTAACAGATACAGTTGTCATAGAAGAACCAGACCCTATTACCATAGAGGGTATTGAAACGACACGAACCAATTGCGGAGGTGCAATAGGTACAGCAGAAGTAATCATGTCTGGGCTTACAGCACCCTATACCTATAAGTGGAATACAGGAGCAACCACAAAAAAAGTAGAGAACTTGTCTCAGGGAGAATACACAGTAACAGTAACAGATAAAAACAACTGTACAGTAACAGATACAGTTTTAATAAAAGAACCCGAACCTATTGCTGCGCAAGAGTTTAAAACTACACCAGGAACATGTGATGATCCCAACGGTTCGGCAAAAGTAATCATGTCTGGCGATACAGGACCCTATACCTATGAGTGGAGTACAGGGGCAATCACCCAGGAAATCACTAATGTTAGAGCAGGTAAATATTTTGTAGTCGTAACAGATGCCAATTATTGTACTACTACAGAAAAAGTGATCATTGAAGAAATTAGTGGGATCGAAATAGATGTTACTACTCATATAGACCCTTTATGCACAACCAGTAAAGATGGTTCGATAGCAGTATTAGCCAAAGGCGGAACAGCACCATATACCTATAAGTGGATCCGAAAAGAAACTTCTGAAGTCATTGCTACTACAAACAGCATTAGTGAACTCCCATCAGGAACTTATGTAGTAGAAGTAAATGATGCTATCGGGTGTACAAAAATATACGAAGAAACATTGATTACCCCCGAAGCTGTCAAAATAAATCTAGGTGATGATCATTCAATTTGCAGAGGGCAGTCTGTAGTATTAGATATCACTATCGATGATCCTGATGCAACATATTCATGGGTTTCAGACACAGGATATAGTAATAATACACCTATTGTAGAACTCAAAGATCCGGGAATCTACACTGCTACCATAACAACAAGAATAGGATGTGTAGGAACAGATCAGGTTACTGTAAAAGTATCAGACAACCCAATAGATGCAGATTTTTTATACTCTACCCATTCGTTTTCAGATCGACAGGTCGAGGTCATAAATACAAGTAACCCTATAGGAGAACGTGTTGAGTGGGAAGTATCTGAAGGCGCTGTTATTGTTGAAAAAACTAATGAAAAAATCATTCTAAGCTTTGAAGAATCTGATGTCCCCAAAACATATCATACAACATTAACCTCTTATAATAAAAATGAAGAATGTTCTGTCTCCCTCACCAAACCTATCATTATAGAACCAGGGCAAGGTTTTTCTGAAGATTTTGATGATCAAAAATTTATAAAAGAATTTTTAATATTTCCCAATGCAAATGAAGGAGATTTTACTATAAAAGTCAACCTTCAGGAATCATCAGACGTAAGTGTAAAAATAATGAATCTTATGTCTGCAATAATCGATATGAAAGAAGTAAAAGGAAATGATGATTATGAATTAGCATATACCTTAAATATAGCTCCGGGGATATACCTGATCGTATTAGAAACACCTCATGGCACAGAAACCAGAAAATTAGTAGTTGAGTAAGTTCAAAAATCAAATTTTGGCTCAAAATAACTATAGATATGATAAAGAAAATACAGTTATATAGCGTCGTATTACTATTGATAGGTTGTGCCAAAGAGACCGCTATTCCTGTTATTGCCAATTTTGATTTTGAAGTGGCAAAAGATGATTATTCTGTACCTGTAAAAATATTAATTAACAATACAACAGAAGGGGGCGAAATGTATGAATGGTATTTTGAAGGAGGAGAACCATCTACCTCAAACTCTTCTAATCCTGGAGTGATTACTTATATCAAAAAAGGAAAATATACAATACAACTTACCGCTACTAATCTAGATGGCTCTAGTGATACCAAAAGTGTAGAATTTAAGGTAGACGAACCAATACATATTGATTTTGAAATGACCAATATTGAAAACAGTTTTTCACCAGCAGCTTATACTTTTAATAATATGACCACCGGAGCAAATGAGTTTTACTGGACTTTTGAAGGAGGAGAACCAAAAACGTCTACCCAAAAAGATCCTGGAAAAGTACAATTTAAAACACCGGGAGAACATAAGATTATATTAAAAGCAGATAGTGACAGAGAGAGTTATAAACTCGAAAAAATAATAACAGTATCCCCATATCTTGATATCGACTTTAACTACACTGTGGCACATAATGATGATGACTATCAGGTTCCGGTACATGTGAGTATAGAAAAAACAGCAGTAAGTGCTACCTCATATCAGTGGGATTTTACAGGAGCAACACCACCTGTTTCTGATCAGGAAAACCCAGAAGATATAGTCTATACAGTGCCAGGTAAATACGTTATTTCGGTAAAAGCTTCAAATGGAAAAGAAACCAAAACAGTAACCAAAGAGATTGAAGTCTTTAAAAATACAAATCTCAGAACTTTTTCAGATGTTAAACTAGGTATTAATACAGCACACCTTAACCATGCCATAGGTAGTTTTTTTAGTATTACAGATCGAAGAGTATATGCCAGTAATGAGATTAATGATACAACAGCAGCTACAATCGACTTAGTATATTATGGATTTAGTAACAGTTTTATAACCAATCGCTTTACCAGTCCTGATCATCTTTCTGAAACCACGTTTCCTGATATCAAAAATGCAAAAAAAACAAAATTTATTAATTCTCAGGAATCCTGTAACTGTAATGCATCACTTACGGCAATACAATTTGATACCATGACAGACGATACTTTGCTTCAAAATTTAATATGGAATGAAACTCCCGAAGGGTTAGAAGAATTTGATAACAGTATAGTGCCAAGAATTGTTTTGTTTCAAACTCAGGAAGGAAAAAAAGGAGCTGTAAAAATTAAAAAATATGTAGACGAAGGGCAAAAATCTTACATCCTGGTTGATATAAAAGTACAAAAAGAAGCAAAGTAATATTTGAGCTTAAAAAAATAGAGAAAATTGATTGATGATAGAAAAAGACGGATACAAAATTATGGAAAAAATAATACTAAAAATGAACAATAAATTTAGGTGTTTGCTAGTATTTCTCGTAGTTTCATGGAGCGCAGTTTCACAACAAAAACCTGTACAGGTTACTCCTCAGTTACTTCCTCCTTATACCCTCAGGTTATCAGAATATGAAACGATCACTACAGAAAAACTAATCCTGAATTTATACCTTACCGATATTAATTCATTTAATCGGCAGGTTCGTTTAAAATTGTATATCGAAAATAATGCAGGCTTGTCGATCCAGAGTAGTGATGTGATTATAGGCGCTCCTCCTGTTTTTTTAGACGGGGGAACCACACTTCGATTAAGCAATCTGGATTTACGTCCTTATTTTTCTTTATCAAACCTTCGGGGAGTTACACCCCAACAATACAACACCCCTTTGCCAGAAGGATTATATCGTTTTTGCTTTGAGGTGTATGATATGAAATCGGGTCAAAAACTTTCTCGTAAGAGTTGTGCAACTGCATATTTGTTACTTAGTGATCCACCGTTTTTAAACCTTCCCAGACGAGGCGAACAAGTAGTCGTTCGCGACCCTCAAAATATTATTTTTCAATGGACTCCCCGTCACCTTAACGCTACCAATGTAGAGTATGAGTTTAGTTTATCAGAATTATGGGATACTGGCATAGACCCTCAGACCGCTTTTTTGACAAGTCGCCCTATTTATCAGACAACCACTCATGCAACAACCTTACTTTATGGTCCGGGAGAAACGATGTTACTCCCCGATAAGAAATATGGCTGGCGGGTTCGTGCCATTGTAACCGATGGGATTACCAAAAGTGCAGTTTTTAAAAATGACGGGTATAGCGAGATTTTTCATTTTACCTATGCAGGTAATTGTTCCGACCCTCAATTCATCATGGCCAAAGGAGTTAATCCAGTTCAGGAAAAAATTACCTGGCAAGGAGTAAAACACAAGCAGTATATAGTAGAATATCGCAAAAAAGGAGTAGAAAACGCAGTATGGTTTGGGAGCAGAAGACCAATTCGGGAAGAAGAAGTAACCATTTATAAACTAACGCCGGGTACTACTTATGAATTTAGGGTAGGCGGGCAATGTGTTGAAAACGGTCCTTATGTCTATTCACAGGTTTATGAATTTACTACCATGATCGAAGGAGGAGAAAGTACTTATAATTGTGGTATTACTCCCGAGATCAAAATCGAAAACCAGGAACCTTTACCAGCATTGGCAGCAGGAGATATTTTTACAGCAGGAGACTTTCCTGTACAGGTACATCAGGTATCAGGAGGTAAAGGCAACTTTACAGGAACAGGCTGGATTAAAATCCCGTATCTAAATGACATTAGCGTAGGTGTAATTTTTAAAGGAATCTCTGTTAATACAGACTACGAATTGATTAGAGGAATGGTAGAAACCACCTATGATGTAACCTGGAGCAATGTAGATGATATTGAAGATGAAATAGATGTGATCAAAGAAATAAC
>CAKMZM010000014.1 GCA_929200365.1 uncultured Flavobacteriaceae bacterium
CTAGTGTAATAGTGCGTAAAGTATAATCTGTAAAGACCAGTTCTATGTATTCTTTTATATCCATAGATTATAGATAAATAGTGGTTAGTGGTTAGTTTTTTTCTTGTTTTTTAAATGTTTTTGTAAACTGGTTATCATTTTTGAAAGTTCAGCTAATTTAATTCTAACATTTTTGTTCTGATCACCAGAGATGTATTTTCTTCTTGTAGCAATTGTTGAACATACTACACATTCTCGAGTAGAATCTAAAGCCATTTGAAGATATCTATTGAATTGGGCGTCAGAAGCCCCAGCTCCTTCAGAAATATTTAGTGCTATAGAATTTGCTGCTCGAATATATTGAGATGCAAGAATATATGTTTCCTTTTTTGGGAATTTGTCACAAGTGTTGTATACTAAGTCAACAAAATCAAGAGATTTTTGATATACAATTAAATCTTCAAAATTAAATTTTACTTCTTGCATAACATGTTTTGTTAATTCATTTTTTCTACCTTCTAGATAAAAACTTATCTTCTAACAACTATAAACTTCTATTGTTGTATACTAACTTTGTAATTAATTCCGTAGGTTTTGGTTAAATTATCATCGTTAAAAATATCTTTTACGGGGCCAGTAGCTATTTTTTTTACATTAAGGAAAGTAACCCAATCAAAATATTCGGGTACAGTTTGTAAATCATGATGTACGACAATTACTGTTTTTCCTGCTTTTCTAAGTTCTTTTAAGATATTAATGATTGCCTTTTCTGTGGTAGCATCAACCCCTTGAAAAGGTTCATCCATAAAATAGATAGATGCATTCTGTACTAAAGCCCTTGCCAAAAAAATACGTTGTTGTTGCCCTCCTGATAGCTGACTTATCTGCCTGCTTTTAAAAGAAAGCATGCCTACTTTTTCTAATGCTTCAAGCGCTGCTTTTTTTTGTTTTTGTCCTGGTCTTTTGATCCATCCCAAACTCCCATAAGTCCCCATCATTACTACATCTAATGCAGTGGTTGGGAAATCCCAGTCTACACTTCCTTTTTGAGGAACATAGGCTACCAGTGAGCGTTGTTTCTTGTATGGTTTTCCATAAATTTGAGTGCTCCCTGCAATGGGTTTAATGATGTCTAAAATCGATTTTATCAAAGTAGATTTTCCCGCTCCGTTTGGTCCCACAATAGCCATAAGCACACCCTCGGGTATAGCAAGGTCAATGTCCCATAGTACAGGTTTGTAATTGTAAGCTACAGTTAAATCATCTATTTGAACTGCGATTTTTTGTTCTTGCATGTAAACAATTTTTTAATTCAATCTAATTCTTGCAAATTAATGAGCTGTAGATTATCGGTTAATTACTACCTCAGGGCGTTTATTATCGTGTTCACATTATATTCAAACATCCCAATATAGGTACCTTCTTTTGTCCCTGCATTACCTAGTGCATCAGAGAACAATGTACCACCTATGGTAACTTCATGATTCTTTGATTTTACTGCGGCTTGTAAGGCTTCGATAGTTCTTTTGGGTACAGAGCTTTCTACAAAAATAGCTTTTACTTTCTTCTCAATAATAAAGTTAGCTAATTTTTGAACATCCTGTACTCCAGCTTCTGTAGCAGTAGATAACCCTTGTAAACCAACTACATCAAAATCATATGCTTTTCCAAAATAACTAAAAGCATCGTGTGCTGTAACCAGAATTCGTTTTTCTTTTGGTAAAGAGGTAATAGTGTTTTTTAATTTGTTTTCTAATTCATCTAGTTTAGTTAAGTATGTTTTTCCGTTGGCTTTAAAAGCTTCAGCATTTTTTGGATCTATCTCTATAAGTTTATGAGTAACGAACGTCGTTACGATTTTCCAGTTTTCAACACTAAACCATATATGTGGATCGTAATTAGAAGCAAAATAATCAGAATCAATTAATGTATTTTTGTTTAAACTTTCTCCTATAGCTATAGTATTCATATCCTGATGTTTCATTTTTTCAAATACTTCTACCAGTTTTCCTTCCAGATGTAAACCGTTATAAAAAATTACATCGGCATTCATTAATTTAGATACATCACCTTCACTGGCTTTGTATAAATGAGGATCGACACCACTACCCATTAATCCCTCGATTTCAATTAAATCTCTGCCTATGTTTTTAACCATATCGGTGATCATAGAGGTAGTAGTAACCACTTGTAGTTTTTGATTTTTATCTTTTACTTCTTTTTTACAGGAGAATAAAATCAAAGGTGTCAATAATGCGATTATTATTTTTTTCATTATGTATGTTTTTTTAGTTTCAGAGTGTGTTTTTGCTAAAACAGATCATTTGATACTGTTATTTGGGTAATCGTACACTTATTCCTGCACTTAATAATAGATTTTGACCTTTGCTAATGCCAGATCCTACGGTTGCATCTAATTGAATAGCATTACTAAGTAAATAAGTAAAACCAGCATCCCACTTATGATTTGCACTACTGTCTTCTGGTAGATCTCCATATAACTCTGCATAAGCTCCCAAAGCATCAGTTATACTATATCCATAAACAAATGTGTACACATAGGATATTTCAGAAGAGTCATTCCCCCAAGCAGCTCCAAGATTATAAGCAAGACTTGACTTTTTACTTAGTGTATGGGCAAATGAAAGTATGAAATTAGCACCTGTGGTTTCTGGTCTGAAATCTGTACTGGCACTAAAAGGTAGATATAAGTGAGCCAAGAGTCCAATTTCTGGTAATATCCCTTTTTCTTCTGTGATTCCTATTTTGAAACCTGCTAATAGTGGAGATAACCCACTTGCAATGTCGTCGAGTTCTGTACCATTAATTTCAGTTCTGGTCTCAGAAAAATCCCAGCCTACTCTTAACTCTAAGTTGTCTAATATCCCATAGCGTAGAAGTGTAGTATTAAAAGTAGTTGTTTTTTGTTTAAAAGGATGATCTCCTATGTCTTCATAAAATGCACCTGTCTCAATTTGTAAATACCCTTTGTTGATTGGAGAAGGAGATTCGGTCTGGTCTGGTCTATCTGTTGTTAAGGCTCCTAAGCTATTTTTTTCTTGAGAAAAAGCAAGATTAAAAAATAAACTTGAGAAAAAAGTAAGTGCGATGGTTCTTTGTAATTGCATTAGGTTTAGTAATTTTGTTTTATTATTTCGACAAAACTAAAAAAGTTAGTTATGACTAACAAATTAAATTTGAATAATTTAACTAAAAGTGAAGAAGACTATCTGAAAGCGTTGTTTCAGTTGCTTATAGAGGATGCTTCTGTAAAAGTGGGGAATAATCAATTGGCAGATTATCTTAAGGTTTCTCCAGCTTCTACAAATAACATGATTAAGAAGTTAAAAGCTAAAGGTTATGTAGTAAGTGAAAAGTATGGTAAATTAGATTTAACAGAAGAAGGTAAGTCAATTGCAGTACGGTTGATTCGTAAACATAGATTATGGGAGACTTTTTTGTGTAATTATCTAAATTTTACCTGGGATGAGGTTCACGATGTAGCAGAGCAATTAGAACATATTAAATCTCACAAATTGATAGATGAATTAGATCGATTTATGGATTTTCCTAAAAAAGATCCTCATGGAGAGATGATTCCTAATGCTAATGGAGAATATTCGATCGTACCTAAAATTATGCTTTCTTCTTTATCAGAAGGAGATGTTTGCCAACTTGTTGCCGTAAATGATGGATCGGTTCATTTTTTAAAATATGTATCAAAGATCGGTTTGGCATTAAGTAGTGAAATAAAAATTCTTGAAATAAGAGAATTTGATAAATCGATTTGTATTAAATTTGGTAATACAATAGAAACGGTTACAAGAAAATTTGCAGATAATGTATTCGTTAATAGGGTTATATGATTTTTGTAAATGTTAAAATAGAGTTAGTCTATAAGAATGTTAAAGAATAGCTATTATCTTTGAGAGTATTACACAATTAATTTATGGAGCTTAATTTAAAAAAACCGATATGTTTTTTTGATCTTGAAACTACTGGTATTAATATTTCTAAAGATCGAATTGTAGAAATCTCTATTCTAAAAATATTTCCAAATGGCACTCAGGAAAGTAAAACCTGGTTAGTTAATCCCGAAATGCCAATCCCTCCCGAGACTACAGCAGTGCATGGTATTGATGATGCTAAGGTAGCTAATGAACCTATTTTTAAGAAGTTAGCAAGTAAGGTTAGTGAGATGATAAAAGGTTGCGATTTAGCGGGTTTTAATTCTAATCGGTTTGATATACCGCTATTAGCAGAAGAACTATTGAGAGCAGGACTAGATTTTGACATGAAAAATACAGTTGCGATTGATGTGCAAACCATTTTTCATAAAATGGAAAAGAGAACATTATCTGCTGCTTATAAATTTTATTGTGATAAGGATTTAACAGATGCACATTCTGCTGAAGCCGATACACTGGCTACCTATGAAGTCTTGAAAGCACAATTAGATCGTTACCCAGAATTAGAAAACGATGCCAAGTTTTTATCAGAGTTTAGTTCTAGAAAACGGTTTGCAGATTTTGCTGGTTTTATTGCTTATGATGATGATAAAAAAGAAGTTTTTTCTTTTGGCAAACATAAAGGTAAATTAGTAGAACAGGTGATGGAAGAAGAACCTGGGTATTTTGGGTGGATACAAAATGCAGACTTTCCTTTATATACCAAAAAAGTATTGACAGCAGTTCGACTTCGCAAGTTAAATAACAGTTTAAATTTATAACCATCTTCTTTTATCATATTATATTATGAAACTTATTTGTATAGGTCGCAATTATACAGACCATATTGAGGAGTTAGAAAATGAAAGACCCAAAGATCCAGTAGTCTTCATAAAACCAGACACTTCTATTTTGTTAAAAAAGCAACCTTTTTTTATTCCAGATTTTTCAGACAATATTCATCATGAAGTCGAGGTATTGATAAAAATAAATAAAGTAGGTAAGCATATAGATAAAAAGTTTGCTCATAAATATTATAATGAGGTAAGCCTTGGTATAGATTTTACAGCTCGTGATTTGCAAGCTAAACTCAAAAAAAAAGGACTTCCGTGGGAGAAAGCTAAAGCCTTTGATGGGGCAGCAGTACTAGGAAAATGGATCTCTAAAGATGAATATGAAAATATCAATACAATTGATTTTCGATTAGAGAAGAATGGTAATATTGTTCAGCAAGGAAATACCAGATTTATGCTATGGAAAATAGATGAATTGATAGAATATGTGTCAAAATATTTTACTTTAAAGATAGGAGATATTATATTTACAGGCACACCAGCTGGGGTTGGGGCTGTAAAACCAGATGATATTTTGAATGGATATATGAATAACCAACAATTTTTTTCAATAAAAGTAAAATAAATGAATAAAGGATATAGTTTAAAACATGTAAATGAATTATCAGGAGGTGATAACGAATTTATAGCGGTATTGGTACAAACTTTTCTAGAAGAAATACCACCTGATCTTGATAATATGGTTCAAGCTGTAAATTCTGATAACCCCGAGATGGCATATCAATATGCTCACAAAATGAAACCTAATCTTCAATTGTTTGATATAGAACTTCTAAAACAAATTAAACAGATAGAAACGTGGTCCAAAACTAAGAAAGCAAAAGAACAAATCATACCCGTTTTGGATGAGATAGTATCTACAATAAATGGAGCACTTGAGGATTTGAAAGCAGATTTTAACTGATGATATATGCTTGCAGAAATTATAACTATAGGAGATGAGATTCTGATAGGACAAATCATTGATTCTAATTCTGCATTTATAGGCAAAGAACTTAATAAAATAGGTGTAGATGTACATCAAATTTCATCTATAAAAGATGATAAACAACATATACTCGATGCTATAGAAGAAGCTAGTAATAGAGTAAATCTCGTATTAATAACAGGAGGCTTGGGACCTACCAAAGATGATATAACGAAGCATACTATTTGTGAGTATTTTGATGATATATTGGTAGAAAATAAGGATGTACTTATGCATGTCGAAAGGTTATTTGCTAAATATATCTCAACTCCAATTTCTGATGTAAATAAACAACAAGCTCTTGTACCTAGCAAATCAACCGTTCTAATGAATCTCTATGGTACAGCCCCAGGGATGTGGCTAGAAAAAGATGACAAAGTTTTTATATCTATGCCTGGAGTTCCGTACGAGATGAAAGGATTGATGAAAGATGAGGTGCTACCCAGATTGCAGAAAAGATTTAATAGACCTTATATCATCCATAAAACAATACTTACTTATAGTATGGGTGAAAGTGCATTAGCAGAAAAAATTGAAGACTGGGAGAATAATTTACCCTCATATATCAAATTAGCATATTTACCAAGTTTAGGAAAAGTAAGACTTCGTCTTTCAGCAAGAGGAAGCGATAAAAAACTTCTTCAGGATACTATAGAGCATAAAGTATCTGCATTAAATCTTATTATAGGGGATATTATTGTAGGGTATGAAGAAGACGAAACTATAGAGAAGAGAATAGGGCAGTTGTTGGTTAAGCAAGGTAAAACACTTTCTGTGGCAGAAAGTTGTACAGGAGGTAAAATAGCGCAATCATTTGCAGCAAATGCAGGTGCTTCTGCATATTTTAGAGGAGGGGCTGTTACTTATGCTACACAATCTAAAATCGATGTTTTGGGTATAGACCCTAAAATTATAAAAAGGTATACAGTGACCAGTATTGAGGTCGCAGAAGCCATGGCTCTGGCAGCAAAAGAAAAATTTAAATCAGATTATGCTATTGGTACTACAGGCAATGCAGGACCCGAAAAAGGTGATGGGGATGTTGAGGTGGGAACAGTTTTTATTGCAATAGCAACTCCAAAAAGTGTTTTTTCAGAGAAATATGTATTTAGTGACCTTAGAGAACGAACTATCGAAAAAGCAGTAAACAAATCTTTCGAACTTCTACTTAATTTATTGCTTTAGATATTATTCGTCTATATTTTCCTTATAACTTATCTATAGTAAAACTTGTTTTAACGATAAAGTAAGTTTTAGAATCATCAATTAGGATAATTTTATGGTAGTCAAAATAATATTGATAACTATGAAAACTTTCTTTTTTTTTTCTAAAACAACATTTTCTATACTAGTAGGGATGTTTATAACACTAACAATAATAGGAAAACCATGTGATAACACACCTAATCTGGAAATGAAAATTTTTAATGAAATGTATAAAGGAGAATTTGATCTTATAGTACCTGAAAATAAGAAAAATAAGAAACTTCCTGTTTATATAATACTTCCAGGAGGGGTAGTAAAGGATAAGAAATATGAAAACTTTAAAAAAGAATTTATAATTCCAGGAGTTGAAAAGGCGGAAGGAATTATTTTTAGTCCGAAAATTTCATGGAAAAGACCAGAAACAGCAGCTCTAGAAAAGATTGTTATAGATTTCATAATGGCTGCCAAAAATAGCTACCATATAGATGATAAAAAAATTGTTCTTATAGGGTATAGTAATGGAGCTATGCAATCAATTAAGCTCACAGAAAATAATGATCATTTATTTTCAGTACTAATTGTTATAGCATCTAATTTTAATTTTTTGAATAAAATAAAAACCCCTATCTATATTATTCATGGAACAAATGATAGGTATTTTTCTATAAATCAAGCATCTGAAAATGTTAGTATCGCCAGAGGTTTAGGATGTAATATAACATTTGTAGTAGCTGAAGGTAAAAATGATTTTGGTGCTGCACAATATGTATGTGAATTAAATGATTCTATCATAGAGATAGAAAATAGTATATGGAGCCAAAGAGTTGAATAAATAGATCAAAGTTTTTTAACAACAAATTTTGAAGATAAAAGTATTCATCAAAATGAGTTCAGTGCTTGTATCTATACCATTAGTATACAAGTTGATAAAAACACAACAAAAAACAGATCATAGTTAATGATTCACTTATATTTACTACTTTAGTACATGACAAAAATTAACTGTAAATAGTAATACGCCTAATAATTTTATAGTTTATCAAGACCTCACAGGTCTCTAAGACCTGTGAGGTCTGTAAAACAACGATTCAATAATATATTGATAGTCATATTCTTAGATGTTTATCCTGGTTTTTTGTCATGTACTTAGCTTTGCTACTTAATCGCTTCATATTAGGTAATTAGTTACAATTGTAAAGATAGATTGTTATATTTCAGAAATATGTAGAACCCCTGTTTTTTTTTATTTCTTTACTATAATATAAGAGAAACTAAAAAAGCAAAAAATCACGAAACTATTATTGGTAGTTCGGTAAATAATTCGTTAATTTGCACCCTGTTTTGAAATAATACCAAAATTAAGAAGAGATGTCAAGAGTTTGCGAACTTACAGGTAAAAAAGCAATGGTAGGAAATAATGTTTCCCACGCGATGAATAAAACAAAACGTAAATTCAATGCGAATTTAATTAAAAAACGTTTTTACATTCCAGAAGAAGATCGTTGGGTAACCCTTAAAGTATCAACTGCTGCATTAAAAAATATAAATAAAAATGGAATCTCTGCTGTTTTAAAAGAAGCACGAGCAAAAGGTTTCTTAACTAAATAATCTCTTTATTTTAAAGATACTTAATAATGGCAAAGAAAGGTAATAGAGTACAGGTAATCTTAGAATGTACAGAGCATAAAGCCTCTGGTAAACCAGGTACATCAAGATATATTACAACCAAGAATAAAAAGAACACTCCTGATAGGATAGAATTAAAGAAATTTAATCCTATTTTAAAGAAAATGACGGTTCACAAAGAAATAAAATAATAAAAAATGGCAAAGAAATCAGTAGCATCATTACAAACAGGATCAAAGAGATTAACGAAGGCCATAAAAATGGTAAAATCTCCAAAAACTGGAGCCTATACTTTTGTAGAATCGATTATGGCACCAGAAGCAGTGAATGATTTTTTAAAGAAAAAATAATTCCGAACAAAATATTTTAAAAAGAAGCCGTTTCAATTGTATTGAAATGGCTCTTTCTTTTTATATTTAAGCAATGTAACTAAATATTTTAATTTTTTAATTTCTAGTTTATTTAATAGTACAAATGGGGCTTTTTAAAAATATATTTTCTTCAGAGAAAAAAGAAACACTTGATAAAGGATTAGAGAAATCCAAAACGAATTTTTTCTCTAAACTAAGTAAGGTTGTAGCTGGTAAATCAAAAGTTGATGATGATGTTTTAGATGACCTAGAAGAAATATTGGTTACAAGTGATGTAGGAGTCAAAACTACTATTAAGATTATTGAGCGTATAGAAAACCGGGTAGCACGGGATAAATACCTTGGGATCGATGAGTTAAATCAAATCCTACGTGAAGAAATCGCAGGCTTACTCTCTGAGACTAATGTTGGTGAGGCTACCGATTTTGAAATTCCAAAAGGTAAAAAACCATATGTACTGATGGTTGTTGGAGTAAATGGAGTAGGAAAAACCACTACTATTGGGAAACTAGCCTATCAATTAAAAAATAAAGGATTAAAAGTGGTATTAGGTGCAGCAGATACATTTAGAGCAGCAGCAATCGATCAATTGCAGGTATGGGCAGATCGAGTAGATATTCCAATTATAAAACAAGATATGGGAAGTGACCCAGCTTCTGTTGCTTTTGATACCTTACAATCTGGAGTAAATCAAGATGCAGATGTAATTATTATAGATACAGCAGGTAGATTGCATAATAAAGTCAATTTAATGAATGAGTTGACAAAAGTAAAACGAGTAATGCAAAAAGTTATAAAAGAAGCCCCTCATGATGTATTGCTGGTTTTAGATGGTTCTACAGGTCAAAATGCTTTTGAGCAGGCAAAACAATTTACTGCAGCTACAGAAGTAACTTCGTTGGCAGTTACCAAACTCGACGGAACAGCTAAAGGAGGTGTGGTTATAGGTATAAGTGATCAGTTTCAAATCCCTGTTAAATATATAGGCGTAGGTGAAGGGATAGAAGATCTTCAAGTGTTTAATAAATATGAATTTGTAGATTCATTTTTTAAATAAAAAAGCTCTTGAATTAATGACTAACACCAAATCAACTATAAAACACAATAAATAATTGTATCGCATTTTATAATTCATTTGGTATAACAAGAGCTTATTTGATAAGGATGGAGCTTTTGCCACATGTTAACGAATGTAGAAAAAGCTTTGGAGGCAGAGATAGAAGATCATTCCCAATATCAAATTTTTGCACGTACCAAAAGTATTGCTGTAACCTATGAAACTTAAGAATAATCTCATTTAACCCAAAAGACGTTCTGTTTGGTCAAAAAAAACATTCCATTTAGCAAAAAGGATAGAATTTTTGACTCGATTAATTTAGTACATGACAAAAATTAACGGTGAATAGTAATACACCTAATAATTTTATGGTTTATCAAGACCTCACAGGTCTCTAAGACCTGTGAGGTCTGTAAAACAACAATTTGATAATGCTCTAGTAATCAATTACTTAAGTATTTGTCTTGATTTTTTGTCATGTACTTAGCTAATTTATACTATTATACTTTGGTTAATCCTTGTATCTTTGCACACCTTTATCCAGAAGACATGAGAACAAAAACATTAAAGAAAAATAAAATCAATGTAGTTACATTGGGGTGTAGTAAAAATGTATACGACAGTGAGGTGTTGATGGGGCAATTACGCGCCAATAACAAAGAAGTTGTTCATGAAGAGGAAGGGAATATTGTAGTCATTAATACGTGTGGTTTTATTGCTAACGCGAAAGAAGAATCTGTAAATACTATTTTAGAGTATGTACAGAAAAAGGAAGAAGGAGTAGTTGATAAAGTTTTTGTTACTGGATGCTTGTCAGAACGATACAAGCCAGATTTGGAAGAAGAAATACCCGATGTAGATCAATACTTTGGAACTACAGAACTACCAGGGTTATTAAAAGCTTTGGGAGCTGATTATAAACACGAATTGATTGGAGAACGACTCACTACAACCCCAAAAAATTATGCATATCTCAAAATTGCAGAAGGATGTGACCGCCCTTGCTCTTTCTGCGCAATTCCTTTAATGAGGGGTACTCATACATCGACACCTATAGAAGAATTGGTGGTAGAGGCAGAAAAACTAGCTGCCAATGGAGTAAAAGAATTGGTTCTGATTGCACAAGATTTAACCTATTATGGGTTAGATCTCTATAAAGAAAGAAAATTGGCAGATTTACTAAGAGTATTAGTAAAAGTTGAAGGTATAGAATGGATACGTTTGCATTATGCATTTCCGACAGGGTTTCCGATGGAAGTGCTTAAAGTGATGAAAGAAGAACCAAAAGTGTGTAATTATATCGATATACCATTACAACATATTTCCGATCCGATACTAAAATCTATGAGGAGAGGAACAACCAAAGCAAAAACAACAAAACTTCTTGAAGAATTTAGAGCAGCTGTTCCAGAAATGACTATTCGTACTACACTTATTGTTGGATACCCTGGAGAAACACAGGAAGATTTTGAAACTTTGAGAGAATGGGTAAAAGAAATGCGTTTTGAACGCCTAGGGTGCTTCACATATTCGCATGAGGAAAATACTCATGCTTTTAATCTGGAAGACGATGTGCCAGAAGAAATAAAGATAGAAAGAGCTAATGAGATTATGGAAATCCAATCACAAATCTCATGGGAGTTAAATCAACAAAAAATAGGACAAGAATTTAAAGTAGTTGTAGATCGTAAAGAAGGAAACTATTTTATAGGTCGTACAGAGTTTGACTCACCAGATGTAGATAATGAAGTACTTATAGATGCATCTAAATATTATCTAAAAACAGGAGATTTTGCAATAGTAAAAATAAATGAAGCAGAAGATTTTGATTTGTATGCAGAGGTGGTTTAATTAGGTATTGATATGTTTGTTAAAAATGGTTTTGGAAATTTTTGTGGCATGATAAGAGTTTTATGTATTTCTGCTTAATCAGTAGACGATCACAATAGTTGTTTATTTTACACATCCTTTTTAGCTGCTTCAATTCAATATTTATTTACAAATTGAATAACGTTCTTATTGATTTCTTGATTTTAATCTGTGATAGATAACCCTTTACGTGTTTCTAATCGAGTCAAAAGAACAAAAGCAACAAAACAAGATAAGGTTTTTCAGAGGTATCCAACTCATAACGGCTTATTTTTTGAATCCGAAATAGTGCTAGAACTCAACAGATTGTTGGTTTTTTTCATTAGCATCTACCATAATAACATTCAGTTTATCTACTCCATATTCCAATAGTATTTTACCAATTCATTTTGAACATCTTTAAATTCTGAAGAGAATATATTACTACCATATTAATAGTACAATGGCGGATAAGGTTATGATCTTAATAATTATAGAGATGTGTAAGTTACTCATGATTATTTATTTAAAGTCTAAACTTAGTATTATTGGCAAAGAAGATGGCATTCACAAAGAAAAGTTTTCCATTCTCCCAAAAAGATCTGAATAATGGATTGTCTACCATGTAGATAATACTTCCGTTGCCGATTTTTGATTCACCAAATACCAGTGAGTTGTTTAAGTGCTTTAGCGCATCTGCACCTGCAAATCCAGATATATTTTGTGGTTGTTCTATATAAGCTATATTATAACCATTTTTAAGAAATTTATAAGAATCACCACTTAGTTTTAGACTAAAATAAGTATTGTCATATCCAAAAGCCATTGGGTGTGATGAGTCTACTTTGGTTTTAAAAATACTTCCAGTAATAAGATCTTTTAAATTTGAACGCTCTCGTTGGTCATAGGGAGTAAGATTACCGATAGAGTCCTTTTCTTTTTTATTAGTCTCATTTTTCTTCAGATCAAAACCCTCTTTATCAGCAAAAGCTTTTACTGCATTACCAATAGCAATTACTTTTCCACCACTACGAGCCCATTTTTTTAGTTTACCCAATACATTTTTGTTCAGATACCCATTATAATATCCATTTGGGAGAATAAGTACATCATATTTGTTAAGATCAACATTGTTAAAATATTCTGTATCAATAGCAGTGATAGGAAACTTAAGTTGCTGCTCAAAGAAATACCAGATTTCACCATAACTTAATGAAGATGTATAACGACCTTTTAAGACTGCAATTTTTTGATTATTGATGAGTTTTACATCTGATGAGCCAAAATCGACCCCATTATTAGAGAAACTAGTTGATGAGGCATATAGTTTTCGGTTATGTGCATTGGCAATATCAATAACTGTTTTGTCATAATTTTTAGTTATGCTATTGTCACTTTTAGTAATAATAAGACTTCCTTTTTTGAAATTTTCTTTTCCATAACTAAAATCTTTTTCACTAAAACGTACTCTAATATTATGTTTCAATAAATCTGCCATAAAAGCAGCATCATCAATACTGTTCCATTTCGCAATATAACCAGCTCCTGATACATTAGGAGTATTATTTATTACGTTGTTGTTTTTATTTCCATTAGCGGGAACTAACGAAGTAGAGGCAATAGCATCCAATCCATACGCATATGGAACACTCCATGCAGTAATATCATAAGTAAGAGGATCGTTTAGTTTAGCATTAGGCTCAAAAAGTACTTTTACAATTTTACCTTTTGGTTGATTGGTACTCACAACAAGTGCTCCACTAGCATTTATACTTCCTTGTTTGTTTTCTCTAAAATTAAATCCAGATATTTTTGCAGTACTGGTAAATCCGTATTTGATCTCGTGTTTGTCCAATAGTTTTGTTAATGAATTAATTTTATCGACTTCTCCATTTAGTACATAACTTTTATATTTTGGATTTGAGATGGTAAAGAATTTTTGAAATTCAGTATTTAATTTCGAAGCATTTTGGGAAGAAATTTCTACTGTAGATAATCCTGTTGTGGTATGATGTAAAGCGCGATCTTTTAGAGTTAATACATATCCTTCATCGGTTTGGATACCTAGTCCTGCCCGGCCATGTCCTGCTTGCTCATAGGTCATTCCTATAGCCCCCATAAAAGTAGGGTAGGTATCTCCATAACTGGGATATAGTAAATCAAAACTTTCTCTGGTAAAAAACAACCACCCTTCTGCATCAAAATACCGAGCGTGATTTTTACCAATTTGAGTTTGAAAATCTCTTTGCCAAGGGGTTATAACTTCATGAAAAGGTTTTGCGGCAGGGGCAAAATAATAAGGGTTGTTAATTCCTTGCTCATGAAAATCTACATGAATATGAGGCATCCATGTATTATATATTTTTATGCGTTGTTGTGTTTCAATCTGCGTAGCCCAGACCCAATCACGATTAAGATCAAATAGATAATGATTTGGTCTTCCGTTTGGCCAGGGTTCATGGTGTTCTGTTGCTGATTGATCTGTATTATATGGTGTTGCTTTTATTTGGTTATACCAGTTTACATATCGATCACGACCATCGGGATTCATACAAGGATCTATAATTACTACAGTGTTTTGTAGCCAAGTTGCTTTTTTGGTAATTAACTCATAAATAGTTTGCATAGCTGCTTCTGTACTAGAGGCTTCATTACCATGTACATTATAACTTAGCCAAACAATCGCAATTTCTGGATTGGCAGTGCCTTCTGTAAGTCCAATATTTTTTAGATTGTCTAATCTTATGTTTTCTATGTTTTTTAAATTGGCTTCAGAAGAAACAATAGCATAGGTAAGTGGTCTACGTTCATTTGTTTTTCCATAAGTATGATAGCTTACCATACTAGAATGACCAGCAATATGATTAAAATAATTTACAACATCTGCATGACGTGTAAATTGATCACCTATTTCATAGCCCAAAAATTCGGCAGGAGATTGTAATTTGTTTTGTGAATAGGTTAAGCAAGTCGTTACAGTTACGACAAAGAGTGTGATGATTAGTTTTTTCATTGATTGATTAGTTTTTAAAAACGTAAAATAAAGAGTTAAATTTAAGATTTAATATGTATTAACTAAAGTTTAGGGTTTAGTTTACCTAAAACTTATAGAAGAATTCTACCGAATTATTAAAAAAAATATAAAAAAAGAGATGAGATTACAATCTGCCGTATATTTATCGACCAAAAATTTTGCTTATGCCTAGTGACTGTATTCCATTTAGTAATACGAATTATTTTTCTTCTCTTATTTGTGATTATTTAGATCAAAAATCTGAATTACAACCTTTCTATAATCGTTTTCCAGAATTAGGGAACTTCAAAGATCAAATTAGAGAAAAGCAACACTCTTTTTCTAATGAGCATAGAAAAGTATTGGTGCAAGCTTTACAGAAACAATATAAAGGTATCGATCCTTCTGATCTTACCAGCCAAAATATAGAATCATTAGATACGCCTACAACATTTACTGTTGTTACAGGGCATCAACTCAATCTTTTTACGGGACCATTATACTTTTTGTATAAAATTATCTCTACGATTAATCTTACTAATGAGTTAAAAGAGAAATATCCAGAATATGATTTCGTACCTATATATTGGATGGCAACAGAAGATCATGATTTTGATGAGATTAATTATTTTAATCTTTTTGGAAAGAAGATACAATGGAATCGTAATGATGGAGGAGCGGTAGGAGTTTTTGATACCGAAGGATTAGATAAGGTTTTTGAAATTTTTTCTTCCGAAATTGGATTAGGACGAAATGCAGAATACCTTAAAACCTTATTTAAGAAAGCTTATCTGCAACATAATCATCTTGCAGATGCAACCCGATATCTGGCTAATGAATTATTTGGAGAGTATGGGCTGGTGATTATAGACGGAGATGATAGTGGATTAAAAAAACTTTTTATTCCATTTGTCGAAAAAGAATTAACAGATCAGGTTGCATATACCAAAGTAGTACCAAAAGCAGAAAAACTAGAAGCACAAGGATATAAAGTGCAGGTGAACCCCAGAGAAATTAATTTGTTTTATCTGGCAGATCGATTACGCGAAAGAATTATTGAAAAAGAAGAAAGATATTTTGTTAACCAAACAGATATTAGTTGGAGTAAGAGTGAGCTATTAAAAGAACTCTCTGAGTTTCCTGAGAGGTTTAGTCCTAATGTAATGATGAGACCTTTGTATCAGGAAGTGATTTTGCCTAACCTTTGTTATATCGGAGGAGGAGGAGAATTGGCATATTGGTTGGAGCTAAAAGACTACTTTGAAACTGTAGATATACCGTTTCCCATGTTGTTACTTCGTAATTCGGTACTGATTCAAACCAAAAAGCAATCCGAGAAAATAGAAAAACTTAATGTTACTGATACTGAGTTATTTCTGAAACAACATGAATTAATTAACCGTAAGGTACGTCGTATATCTAATATAAATATTGATTTTGATCCGCAACGTAAACATTTGAAAGAACAGTTTGAAGCTATGTATAAGTTGGCAGAGCAAACAGATGTAACTTTTAAGAATGCAGTAAAAGCACAAGAAATAAAACAACTTAAAGGATTAGGTGTTTTAGAAAAACGATTATTGAAAGCACAAAGGCGTAAATTAAGTGATCATGTAAAACGTTTAACGACATTGCAAAATGAGCTTTTTCCTAATCAAAGTTTGCAAGAACGTAATAAAAACTTTGCAGAATTCTACCTGGAGTATGGTGATGATTTAATCCCAACATTAATGAAACATCTGGATCCTTTAAAAGGAGAATTTCTGATCTTGAAATGTTAAAAGAGAAGTTAAGTTTTTTAATAAATAAGATGTTTTATAAGGTAATCACTTAGGGTTACACAAGTTCTTTTTTTATCCAATTAGGATCTTTAATCCACTTAGTGCTTTTGATCCAACTACCTTGAGCCTCATTTTTCTTTTTATACGGATCAGTATGTTCTTTAATAAATTCTAAAAT
Source organism: uncultured Flavobacteriaceae bacterium (assembly GCA_929200365.1). Taxonomy (GTDB): domain Bacteria; phylum Bacteroidota; class Bacteroidia; order Flavobacteriales; family Flavobacteriaceae; genus Aquimarina. The sequence goes on from CAKMZM010000014.1 coordinate 16,828, forward strand.
AGACATGGTAAGAATCTCGTCTTTGTTAGTTAATGAAGTGTTATGTAATGTATTTTGATCTATCAGGGTATCAGGGATCTTTGTAATCATGATCGAGATGTATTGATCAGAGATTTTTAAACTATGTTTAGTGTCGCTAGCAAAACACCCTATGTTAGAAAAAAGAATAATTATTAATGCAAGTTTCAAAGTAAAGTTATTCATGGTATTGGGGTTAGAAGGTTTCTGATGTAAATTTAAATCGATTATGCTATTTGTTAGATAAATGGTCGACAAAGTGCTGTTTAATATCGATGAATGGTTAATTGGTTTAGGTGAAAGGTTTTTGATTATAACTTGTTTTATGAGAATGGTGCTGCTCAAAAATTTAGATAGTAAATAATATTGAAAATTATTCCTTTTAGGATTTCGGGGGTTATAATTTAATTTTATTTTTGCCTATGCAAAACAACGTACTTATTTTAGATTTCGGATCGCAATATACTCAGCTAATTGCACGAAGAGTTAGAGAGTTAAACATATATTGTGAGATACACCCTTATAATAATTTACCCGAGAATATATCAGATTTTAAGGCAGTGATCCTTTCTGGTTCTCCTTTCTCTGTTAGAGGAGAAGATGCTCCTCATCCTGATTTATCTGCAATTCGAGGTAACAAACCACTTTTGGCCGTTTGTTATGGTGCACAGTATCTGGCTCATTTTAGCGGAGGGGAAGTAGCCCCATCAAATACCCGAGAGTATGGTCGAGCTAATTTATCATTTGTACAAGAAGGAGAACAGTTTTTTGAAAATATTACAAAAGGATCTCAGGTATGGATGAGTCATAGTGATACCATAAAAAAACTTCCTACAGGAGCTATTAGATTGGCAAGTACAGGAGATGTAGAGAACGCAGCATTTAAAATTGAAAATGAAAAAACTTACGCTATTCAATTTCATCCAGAAGTATATCACTCTACCGATGGAAAACAATTATTAGAGAATTTCCTAATCAAAATAGCAGATGTTCAACCCGATTGGACACCAGGTTCTTTTGTAGATGCTACTGTAGCAGAGCTTCAGGAAAAAATAGGTAAAGATAAAGTAGTATTGGGTTTAAGTGGAGGTGTAGATTCTACAGTAGCCGCAGTATTATTGCATAAAGCTATTGGTGAAAATTTGCACTGTATTTTTGTGAATAACGGATTGTTACGTAAAAATGAGTTCTCTGCGGTATTAAAGCAGTATGAGGGAATGGGGCTTAATGTTAAAGGGGTCGATGCTTCGGCACGCTTTTTGAATGCTTTGGCAGGAGAAAGTGATCCTGAAGGAAAACGAAAAATTATAGGAAAGATTTTTATTGAAGTATTTGATGATGAATCTCATAAAATAGAAGATGCAAAATGGCTGGGACAAGGAACAATTTATCCAGATGTTATAGAATCTATATCTGTAAATGGTCCCTCTGCTACTATAAAATCTCATCATAATGTTGGTGGATTGCCAGATTTTATGAAATTGAAAGTCGTAGAACCATTGCGTATGTTATTTAAAGATGAGGTGCGTAGAGTAGGAGCATCTATGAATCTTGATCCAGAATTGCTAGGAAGACATCCTTTTCCTGGCCCTGGATTAGCAATTCGAATATTGGGAGATATCACGCCAGAGAAAGTTACTATCTTGCAAGAAGTAGATGCTATCTTTATTAATGGATTAAAAGAAAATGGACTTTATAATAAAGTTTGGCAGGCAGGAGCTATTTTGCTACCAGTACAAAGTGTTGGAGTAATGGGAGATGAACGCACTTATGAAAATTGCGTAGCATTAAGAGCTGTAGAAAGTACCGATGGGATGACAGCAGATTGGGTAAATCTACCATATGAATTTTTACAAAAAACCTCTAATGCAATAATAAACAAGGTAAAAGGCGTTAATAGAGTAGTATATGATATTAGTTCTAAGCCGCCAGCAACGATAGAATGGGAATAGAAATATACAAATTAAACAGTTAGGGGATTAAAAAACAAATCGGATAAATACATGAAAAAGTTCTTATTGATATTTCTATTGTTGATAGTATCAGGCTCAACTTTTGCACAACAATATAAAAGTCATACTGTTGCAAAAGGAGAAAATGTATATAGAATAGCTAAACGTTATAATACAACTCCAGAAGCTATATATAGAATAAACCCAACAGCAAAAGAAGGAATTAATGAAGGAGAAATTTTAGCTATTCCAATCACAGATGATCAGGAGTATAATACCCATGTTGTAGAAAAAGATGATACTGTATACAGTTTGTCTAAAAAATACAATATCAGTATAGAAACCATTTATTTGCTTAATCCAGAAGCTGATAAAGGAATTAATATAGGGCAAATACTAAATGTAGGTAAAATTATAAAAAGCAATACTACTCCTATTGACACTACTCCTTCAGAAGCTGAAAAAAAAGCGGTGCTAGATAGTTTAAAAACTATTCCAACAGAACAAAAAATTATTCGTTTTATCACCCATAAAGTTAAGAGGAAAGAAACACTATATGGTATAGCAAAGAAATATAAAATTAAAGTTGAAGATATAAAGAAGAACAACAAGCGATTATATTCTGAACAGATAAAAAAGAAAGATAGAATAAGAATACCAGTATACGAAGATAAATCTACATTTGATGAAACAATCAATAATTCTAAAATATCTGCCACAACCAGATATACAATAAAACCCAAAGACACAAAATATAATATTGCCAGAAGACATGGGATTACTATAGGAGAGCTTGAAAAACTTAACCCTGATATGAACCCCAGTTTTCCTGTCGGAATGCAAATTACAGTGCCTACAGCTATTTTTGTACCATTAAAAGATTCAATTCAACCTGGATTTGAGTTATATGAAGTAAAACCAAAAGAAACCGTTTTTAGAATTTTACAACGTACAGGTATTTCTGCCGATTCTTTATTTAAAATGAATCCTTATTTAAGAGATGGGCTTAAAGCAGGTATGGTAATTACAATCCCTAAAGACACATTAACTACAGTTACAGATTTAACCAAAGGAAATTATATTGATTTGAGTAAAAATCTGTATAACTTCTCTCCTAAAAAAGTAGCAGTAATGTTACCTTTTGGTCTGGATACTTTAAATATAGAAGCCAGAAAAGATACCGAAGAATACCTCAAGAATAAGCAAAGCCTTAGGATAGCATTAGATCTTTATAGTGGCGTGTTAATTGCTGTAGATTCTGCCAAAACCAGAGGAATTACTACAGAGCTTACTGTTTTTGATACTCAGAAAAGTAATAATGAAAAGATTATTAAAAAACTAATTTCAGAAAATAACTTTAAGGAAACAGATGTAGTAATTGGACCATTATATCAAACCAATTTAGAAATAGTGGCATCAGAGCTTAAAAAGTATAATACACCTGTTTTTTCACCTGCATCAAGAAAAGAATCAGCTTTATATGATAATTTCTTTCAAACCCGCCCTACAAATGTAGTGCTTCAGGATAAAATAATATCATATGTAGAAAGAGATTCTATTGATAAGAATATTGTGATTATAGTACAACAAGGGGAGAAATATGAGAAAATTAAAGAGAAATTGATTGCTAAATTTCCTAAGGCCAAAATTGCCAAAATTGAAGAAGGTAATTACCTTTATGAAGTTAGACTTAATAAAGTTCTGGATAAAAATAAACCTAATTGGGTTTTTCTAGAATCGAATGATGTAGCGATGATAAGTAATGTTGTTCCTTTGCTTAATGCCAAGGCAGAGAGCCATAAAATAACATTGTTTACAACCGATAGAAATAATGCATTTAATAATGATAGTGTTAAAAATATACATTTGTCAAAGTTGCATATGCACTACCCTTCAGTAGATAAAGAATTTGATAACAAAGAAATCGAAGAAGGTAAAGAAGTATCTCCATTTATTAAAAGATATAAAAAAGAATATGGTACCGATCCTAATGATTGGGCAATACGTGGTTTTGATATAGCCTATGATATTTTATTGAGGTTAGGAACAGCAGATGATTTATATCATTCAGCTTCTTTTGAAGGAACTACAGAGTATGTCGAAAATAAATTTAGTTACTCTAAAAAACTTTTGGGAGGGTATTGTAATAATGCGACCTATTTGATTAAGTTTGATGATGATCTAAAACTAACTTTGGTCGAATAATTTTATGAGTTATGTAAACCTTGAAATTTGAACTGAAAATTAATTATTGAAGAAAAAATAAAGTATGCTGGTATTGTTTTCAAGATTTTTTATTTTAAATAAAAATCCATTTTGATATATAAAAAAAAGATTTTTTATATATCTTTGATACTGTATTGTTTATCTTTTTTTTTACTGTTTTATGAAATGAAGATTTCTTGGCATTGTAATTGATTAAATTGGGATATTAAGGAAAACAAAAGATAAATAAATCGAAATTACATTCTAGAAATTATGTGTTTTTTAAAAATACATGTATATTTAGGATTAAAAAATGATGCTATTTAGCAGAGAGTAGGCAATATCTGCCCCATATTGTTTTACCTTCTGAAATTTTCTAAAATAGATAAAAAATATAACTTTTATTTGGGCATAATTGTTTGCAATTATGAGTAAGTGCTTTACTATTATTTTAATTTTATTTTTTACCAGTAATAATGGTTATGTAGGGAAATTCTCGTATGCAGAAAGAAGCAAATTAGACTGGTCAGATTTTAGAGGAAAACCTAACTTGAGCAGTAATTATGATGCTAGTGTGAATACGGGAATAACTTATCAATGGTCTTATGGCAAGGATAAAGGGAAAATTGAATTAAATTATCAAGTAGATAGCTTTTGTTACCCATCTTTATCATGGGTAAAAAGAGGGCAAATGTCAGAAGGACTTCTTTCACATGAACAATTACATTTTGATATTTCAGAGTTACATGCACGAATAATGCGAAAAAGATTAAAAGACTACAGTGCAGGTAAAAATATAAGAAGAGATCTTAATAAGATGTATAAACTAGTAGAGAGAATGAGGGTCAATATGCAGGAAAGATATGATGAAGAAACTGATCATTCAAGAAATAAAGAAGCTCAAAAAAAATGGGAAAAAAAGATAGAAACATTAATGTGGTATTATCGAAATTTTACTAAATAAATTGCTGTCATATCAACCTCATGAAAATCCAGCTCCAAAAGGACTTTTTAATCAAATTAGCACATACCAAAATGCCATTTGGTAAATATAAAGATAGATATCTTATCGATCTTCCAGAGTATTATATTGTATGGTATTATAACAAAGGTTTTCCAAAAGGATTACTAGGACAGCAATTACAAACAGTATATGAATTAAAACTTAATGGATTAGAGTATTTAATTAGAAATATAAAAAAATTATAATCACATATTTACAAACTCATATCCAGAAAATTCATTCTCCTGTAAGCTTATTTCAGTTTCATTTAGTAAAATACCATGCTCTGCAAAAGCTTTTAGATTAGCAAGCCAAAATGTCCAACCATTACTACATCCATAATGTATTTGTAATTTACTTTTGTCATCTATAGGGATATCAAATTGAGATAAAATTACCATAGTAGCATTATTTTTCTTTTCGAGCCTCACAGAAACTTTTGAATTGCTAAAACTAATCTCTATATAATCTGTTCCATTAGCTTCCAGTACTTCTCCTTTTTCTTTTTCATCCCAATTATGCCATTGCCAAATGTATGTGTCGCCTTTTTGAATATGCTCTGATGGCTTTCTGATTTGTTTATCAGTATAGTATTCTGCCTGTTTTAAAAACCAGGAAGTAATTCCCTTCGAGGTTGCCCATAAATCATATAGCTCTTCAATAGACTTATAGATATAAATTTTTTTGGTAAACGAATTCCATTGTAACTTTTCCATAATTAAAATGATTTTGATAGCGTATTCAAAGATAATGAATATTAATTATATCCTGTTTTAATAACAAGAACATGTAGGTATTAAATTCTTCATAGAGATCATTTGATTTTATTATGAATTGAGTAAGTTTAATCACAATTATTGATAGTGAGTTTTTTAATTGTAAAGGAAGACACTCTTTTCTTTTGTTTTACACAAATTTTTTAAATGAAAATCACAAAATACTTACTCGGTCTTTTTATTATATACGTTATAGCAGCAACCCAATGCACAAGAGCTTAAAGAAGAACCTTTCTCTCAATTAATCATTAGGTTAAGTATATTGTTATAGATGGGATAATTTATGATGCTAAAGCACTTCTTGCAGATGTTAAAAGAATGGTAGATGAAGCAAAAGAAAAAGAGAAGTTTACTATTTTACAATCTGGAATAAAAGAATAAATCTTTTCAATCAATAGTTATAAAATTAAAAAGCGTCAGATAAAAACCTGACGCTTTTTGTATATCTGTTTGAGTACTATATTATGTCGTTTAGGTAACTTTAGAAAAAACATCAATATCTACTTGATTTCTTGTAAGATCTTCAGATGTTTCGCGTTTACGAATCAAATGAGCTTTTCCTTCATGCCATAATACCTCTGCTGGGCGATAACGAGAATTATAATTGCTAGACATAGAAAAACAGTAAGCACCTGCATTTTTAAAAGCAATAGTATCACCTTCATTAATTTCAGAAATCCTTCTATTTGTAGCAAAAGTATCTGTTTCACAAATATATCCCACTACCGAATAAAATCGTTCTTTCCCTTTAGGGTTAGAAATATTAATAATCTCATGATGTGAATTGTAGAACATCGGTCGAATGAAGTGATTAAAACCACTATCAATTCCAGCAAAAACAGTAGATGTAGTCTGTTTGATTACATTTACTTTAGCTAAAAAATATCCTGCTTCACTTACCAAAAATTTACCAGGCTCAAAACCCAGAGTTAGTTCTTTACCATATTCTTTGCAAAAAGAAGTAAAGCGTTTAGTCATTTTACTCCCAAACTCCTCAATATTAGTTTCAATATCACCCAATTTATAAGGTACTTTAAATCCACTGCCAAAATCGATAAAATCAAGATTTTTGAAATTCATGGCAGTTTCAAAAAGTATTTCGCAAGCCCTTAGAAATACTTCAATATCCAGAATATCACTACCTGTATGCATATGTATTCCATTAATACGCATTCTTGTGTTTTCTACAATCCTAAGGATATGAGGTATTTGATGAATAGATATCCCAAATTTACTATCAATGTGTCCTACAGATATTTTGCTATTTCCTCCTGCCATTACATGAGGATTCATACGGATACATACTGGAACATTAGGGTGTTTTGTACCGAATTGCTCTAGGATAGAAAGATTATCAATATTTATTTGTACGCCTAAAGCAGAAACTTCTTCTATTTCCTTAAGAGAAACCCCATTAGGAGTAAAAACAATATTACTTGGTTTAACACCCGCTTTTAGCCCTAGTTCTACTTCTTGAATAGAAACAGTATCTAGTCCAGCTCCTAATGAATTCATCAATTTTAAAATAGCAAGATTAGACAGTGCCTTGACTGCATAATTAAGTTTTAACCGTTTAACTTTCTTAAAAGCATCAGAAAGGCGGTTATACTGCGAGATAATTTTTGAAGAATCGTATACATAAATAGGACTCCCAAACTCATTTGCAATTGCTAACAAATTTTCATTTTCCATTGTATCAAAAAATTAAGCTTACGAAATTATTAATAAAATTAGAGATATCTGTACATTGAAAAGAAAAAATCTAATGAACAAGAAAAATTAAAATTTTTAACTTGTGTTTAAGGAATATAGACAGTGTTAATTAGTATTTTTAATAAAAAAAACATGCTCCCTCTTTTTCCATTACAAGCCGTTGTTTATCCTAGAGAATGTTTGCCTTTGCATATTTTTGAAAAAAGATACCAGCAATTGATTAATGACTGTGAAGAAGAAGGTGTTCTATTTGGAATACCTACTTATATTGATGAAAAATTAGAGTATGGCACCGAAGTAAAACTTCAAAAAGTAGCTCAAAAGTATCCAGAAGGGAAGAGTGATATTATATGTCAAGGAATAAGAATTTTTAAAATTAAAAACTTTTATCCACAATTCCCTGGTAAACTGTATGCTGGAGGAGAGGTCGAATTTCTTGAGAATAATGATAGTAGTGAAGAAAAATTACAAGAAGAACTACTTAGAAATATAGCTATTTTGTATGTAGAATTAACAATAAATAACCCACCTATATTTGAGATTCCATTTATTAGTTATCAAGTAGCACATAAAATAGGTTTGGCTTTACATCAAGAGTACCATTTATTAAAACTTCGTAATGAGGTAGAAAGATTGGAGTACCTTATTAGTCATCTTAGAAAAACAATTCCTGTGGTAAGGGAAATGAATACTACTAAAAAAGCGATTAAAATGAATGGGCATTTTAAAAATTTTGATCCTTTGGATTTCAAAGATTTTAAAATGTAATGAATAAATGAGGTAATCTATACTAATCTTAGCGTATTTTTTTGATTGTTTAGAGAATAAAAAAAGACTGTTTTTTTTTACTATAAAAAGATTGGCACAATAACTTCACTTTTCCTATTTTTGAAACTCCTAAAAAAAAGGCAAAAAAACAATAGTATGAACTTACACGAATATCAGGGTAAAGAGATATTAAATAGCTTTGGCGTGCGTATACAGCGCGGTATTGTAGCACAAAATGCAAACGAGGCTGTAGCTGCGGCAAAACAACTTACTGCAGAAACTGGAACAGGATGGCATGTAATTAAAGCACAAGTTCACGCTGGTGGACGAGGAAAAGGTGGTGGAGTAAAACTTGCTAAAAACCTTAAGGAAGTAGAAGAAATAGCAGAACAGATCATAGGAATGAATTTAATTACTCCTCAAACTTCTGCAGAAGGTAAGAAAGTTCATCAGGTATTGGTAGCAGAAGATGTGTATTATCCCGGGGATAACGAGCCAGATGAATTTTATATGTCGGTATTGCTAAATCGTACTTCTGGCTGCAATATGATCATGTACTCTACTGAAGGAGGTATGGATATCGAGACAGTAGCAGAAGAAACTCCTCATTTAATTTTTACAGAAGAAGTTGATCCAGCTGTTGGGTTACTTCCTTTTCAGGCAAGACGAGTTGCTTTTAATTTAGGACTAAGCGGTACTGCATTCAAAGAAATGACCAAATTTGTAATGGCATTGTATACAGCCTATGTTAAATCAGATGCATCTTTATTCGAAATAAATCCTGTACTAAAAACCAGTGATGATAAAATTATGGCAGTAGATGCCAAGGTGACTCTGGATGATAATGCATTATATCGTCATAAGAATTATGTAGATATGCGTGATATTCGAGAGGAAAACCCAATCGAGGTTGAAGCAAGAGAAGTAGGACTTAACTATGTAGATCTTGATGGTAATGTAGGGTGTATGGTAAATGGTGCTGGTCTTGCAATGGCAACAATGGATTTGATTAAACAAGCAGGAGGAGAGCCAGCAAATTTCCTTGATGTAGGAGGTACTGCTGATGCAAAACGTGTAGAAACAGCATTTAGAATCATTCTTAAGGACCCAAATGTAAAAGCAATTCTAATTAATATTTTTGGTGGTATCGTTCGTTGTGATCGAGTAGCACAAGGAGTTGTAGACGCATATAGAAATATGGGCGATGCGATTAATGTGCCAATTATAGTTCGTTTGCAAGGTACTAATGCAGATATAGCAAAAGAATTAATTGATAATAGTGGATTAGATGTACAAAGTGCGGTACAGTTTCAGGAAGCTGCCGATAAAGTACAGGCAGTATTAGCGTAATAACTAATTAGATTTTATATACATTAGAAGCGATCTATTGAGGATCGCTTCTTTTTTTATAAAAAACACACCTAAAATATAAATGCCATGAATACAAGGATAGAAAAAATAGTTCAGAAATTAGATATGAACCCACATCCCGAAGGTGGGTTTTATAAAGAAACCTATAGGAGCAAAGGTATTATTCCTCAACATGTTTTGGGTGAAGCATATAATGGAGAACGTAATTATTGTACTGCTATCTATTTTCTTCTTACTTCAGACAATTTTTCGGCGTTTCATAAAATTAATCAGGATGAAATATGGCATTATTATGAAGGAGCTTCTTTGTTTGTTCACGTAATTGATTTAGAAGGAGAATATCGTCGCTATTCTGTAGGTATGAATTTAGAAGAAGGAGAACTACCTCAATTAGTAGTTCCTGCTGGTTGCTGGTTTGCTTCTAGTGTAAAAAAAGAAAATAGTTATTCTTTAGTGGGGTGTACCGTATCACCAGGTTTTGATTTCGATGATTTTGAATTGGCAGAAAGAAAAGATTTGATTCAGCAATTTCCAAAACACAAAGATGTAATTACTCGGCTTACAAGAAATTAACATAACAGCTGAGAGGTGGCTTTTTTAGGAGATTTCTATGTTAATTACATTCAGTTAGTTTGTTAATCTGTGTTAAATATTCCTTTTTAGTGTAACAAATTTAAATAATCAATGATCTTATAAGTATAAATCAATAAAAACGAATAAATCATGAAAAAATTGAATGTATTACTTTTGGCAGTTGCCTTTGCAGTAAGAGCATGTTTAAACACAATGTAAACTGAAAATCAATAGTTTGAGGTCCTGAGTAAGCTTCAAATTATGAACATATCGGGATATTCGAATGATTTGAAACAACCTCATGGTTCTCAAAATAATGGTTTTCAGGAAGCAAGGAGTTTAAACATGCTCTAAGTAGTGTCGCAAGTGCGGGTACTAATCCAACAAAAATAGAAAACGCTCTTAATAAAGAGATTAAAACATTATTAAAGAAACCATCTTTTAAAATTAAAAAAGAATTAACTGCCTATGTAACATTTACTTTAAATAGTAAAGGTGAAATTGTAGTGTTATCTGTTGATTCTAAAAGTGAAACCTTAGATGGTTTTATTAAGAGTCGATTAAATTATAAAAAAGTAGGAACACAATATGGTTCTGAAGCTAAAGTATTCAAGATGCCTGTGCGTATCGTAGAGGAATAAGATTGTAAAACATGTGAATGCATAAAAAAGTCCTGGAAATCATCACCCAGGACTTTTTTATTTTTCAATAATACAGTTCCTTGACAGAATATTAATTTTTGGGATTAAGATTGAATTACTTACTTCTTTTTAAGCTTGATGTGCTAATAAGGAAAAGCTGTAGAGTCCCAGGTAAAATTGTTTTTTATGTTTCCTGATAAATGTACTGGTAACCATATAGCATAGGTTTCATTTTTGTCTTTATATTCTTCAATTCTAAAAATTACATCCATCATGCTATCATAATCTTCTTCTTTAGGTTCAGGGAAAAAATCATAAAGCGGATGCTGATCATCAGTTTCTGTTAATAATCTAACCGCCATTGCTTGATCTTTTACCTTAAAAGAATCAATATCTGGGTGGATTTCAAATCCATAAAGCTCTACACAAGCTAGTGTTGGTGGTGCAAAACGTTTTGGGAAAGCATCGCAAAGAACCCCTTGTAGCATTAAAATATCTCTTCCTAACGACAATGCATCTTCAGTTTTTTCAAGAACACAAAATTCCCATAGATTAAAACCTGGAATCTCCATTTTTATTAAAATTTCATTGGGATTGCAATTGTAAGGTATACCATCTATTGCTAAAGCAATGATTTCTTTCAAAATAGTATCTGTTGCTTTTGTCAATTCTATTTTGAACCAAGGATAAAAATCACTAATATCATTATGATCATATTCCGGAAATTCTCCTTTAATAGAGTTATACAATGGCGCAAGTATTCTTAAGTCTGGGTCAATAAATTCTCTGAAACCAGAATCCTTTTCAGAGAAATAGAATGGCTTGGTTTCTGTTTTTACATGGGTTACACTATATAAAGCACTCATAATTTATACGTTGATTAAATTGTTATTTGCCAATAATATAATTAATACTTACTGTTGCTAGGTCAGAATTCGGAAACTTAGAAAAGTATTTGTCATCACTTTGTAATCCTACTTCCTCAATTACTTTTAAAAAAGAATCGATCTCTAAAATATACTGATCAGAGAACCCATGAGTAGCATCATAGGCAGTAGCTGCAGTTTTGCCCAGATTTTTAGCAGTCAATTCTGGGGATATGGTATGTAGTTCTATGACAATTAACCCAAATTTTGCAATATGCTCTCTCCATTTTTTAAAATGATCCTTTAGATTTTGTTCAACATCGTTATTTGATAATCGTTTTCCTCGATAAGAAAATGCACCAGTAGATTGGCTAGGAGTATCTAGCTGTAAGATTGGCTCACTCCAGATTCTGTTGTGATCTAGGAATGTTCTTACCGACAATAAATCTTTTAATGCTATAGTGTAGTTTTCTTTTAAGTCTTTTTCTAATAAATCAGGATTGCTAATATCTCCCCAAATAACTTTGGCCCAGATGTCTGCTTGAATTAAATTAGCTCTGGTGACTTTTAAAGCCGCTTTATTGTAATCTGCACCGACCAAAAATAATGGATAATCATCTAAGTGTTTTCCGCGAAGTGTTTTGGATTCAATGACCTCAAAAAGGTGAATTAAAAAAGCACCATTGCCACATCCCATATCCAGAATCCCTTTAGGTTGCTCATCTAGAGGTTTGTTAAATAGGCTAATAATGATTTCATCAATCTTTTTGAAATAAGTAGTGTGTGCACCTCCGCTTCCCCATACATTCATTTCTCGATCTACATGTATTTCGGTATCACCCTGAGAACTCCATAATATATTGGGGTCACCAAATAGTAAAGCATCCATTTGCCGAAACATGGGGATGTAGGAAACAGTAACACCATAGGCAGAAGCTCTTTTGGCAAAAAACAATCCCTTATTGGTAAAAGTATAGTTATCATTTGATTTGCTAAACCAACCTAGGTAGTTTAAGAATGTAAGAATGGTGTTAAAGCTTTCTGGAAACTTGTGGTATTCATCTGCGCTAAAAGATGCTTCCATAAAATATTTATGAAACATGCCACCCATACCCAGATGTACCGTAGTTGGACCAACCAAAATACCTTCAATATGTTTAAGAATCTGATCTTGGATTTGAGTAACTGTGCTATCTTTTTCAGAGGGTAAGTTAAAGCGGTTTTGATATTTTTTAAATAACTGTTCTAGTTTATGAAAAGGCTCTAATTCAAACTTTCGAGGATGAAATTTGCCAGAATATTCCAACAGATTAACCACATCTTCATATAAATGAAAATGATTAAAAGCTAATTCAGAAAGTATATTGGTTTTTATAATTACATCATCCTTGCTTACTTTATAGTCCAGCCAACCTTGAGCACTTAGAATACGCAGAGCGACATTTAGATACCCTTCATTGGTCTTATGGGATGCTACAATTTGTGAAACTGATGTTTTTTTATTGCTAATTAAATAATCGGTAATATTATTTTTATATAGAGAATAGGCAACAGGAGCTACAGCAATCCCATCTAAATGACAAAAAAGCTCTTCTCTAAATAATTGTTTTTCGGCAGTAGTGAGCATAAATATTTAAATTGTGTAATTGTTGAGTTTAATATTTATTGATCTCAACCAAATTAAGCATTTATTTTGAAGAAAAAATGTTAGTTTTCGGTTTTTATAATACCTTTCTTTTTTTCGGGCATTGGACCTCTAAGATGAATAATTAATCCATTTAAGAAATTACGTAATATTTGATCACCACACTCCATATATTTTGGATGATTTTCATTTCTGAAAAATGCACCCAGTTCACTTTTGGTTACTTTAAAATCTACCAACGCACAGATTTTTACAATATCATCATCACGTAATTTATGTGCAACCCTAAGCTTTTTAAAAATATCATTGTTTGTTAAACCCATATTGCAAAGGTATATTTTTTGAATTTAAAAAGAGATTAAAATCACAAATAGGATGTAAAGAATGTTATATGGGTTTAGTTGAAAATTACTATTTTCGACAAAAAGTAATTAGTTTATGTATAGTAAAGAAGAAAAATTGAGTTTACTTTCCGAAATGATACAGTTTGCTAAGGCAGATAAAAAATTTAAAGAAGAGGAATATAATTTTATTCTGCTCATTGCGTCGCAACTTAAGATAACAAAAGAAGAGGTGGATACTTTGATAGAAGAAGGAGTAGAAAAAAAGAGCTTACAACCTGAATCACAAAGAATTCTTCAGTTTCATAGATTGGTATTGCTTATGAATATTGATCAGGAAACTTCTCAATTAGAAATTCATAAAATAAAAGATATGGGATTGCGCATGGGACTTAGGTTAGAGGCGATCGATGAGGTTTTGGAGAAAATGAATGAATATCCGAACAAGGTCATTCCGCCGCAGGAATTGATCTCTATTTTTACACGTTTTTATAATTAATGAGACCGTAAACTCAAAAGCTGAAAGCGAATTGAGTTTATTAGGTCGAATTATCCCACTGTAGAGTGGGATCTTTTTTTTGAATCTAGGATGCTCTAACAAGATAAAAGTTAATCGAATTTGCTAGATCTGTTTACCCCGCTATAGAGCAGGATTTTTTTATCTGGATGTTTTTTGATCGAGAAATTGATTATTGGCCTTCTAAATTTTAAGCTTTTGTAAGGATTGTGATAGTTCTTCTTATTTTTTTAGGCTTCGGGATGCTATAGTTAAGATCTTTTGTCATTCTTATAACGATATATTTTGACAAAATGTCACTAGTTGAAAGTATTTAAGTGACAAAATGTCTTAAAAATTGAAACGGAACCCAAATTGCTATATACTCATTGTAATTGAAATTTTGAATAACCTTAAAAAAATATACAATGAGTTTACTAAAAAAAACAGACAGATTACCTTTCCTTTTTGATGATTTCTTTGCTACCGATTGGCTTGGTGGAACATCTAATATCAATAAAATAGGTGTAAATACTCCAGCAGTTAATGTTAAAGAAACAGATGAAGATTTTGTGGTAGAATTAGCTGCACCAGGACTTACTAAAGAAGACTTTAGTATTGAACTTAATAATGATGTTCTTACCATTTCTTCTGAGAGTAGATCAGAAAAAGAAACTAAAGATGAAAAGGGTAAGTACACGCGAAAAGAATTTGGATACAATGCATTTAAACGTTCATTTAGCTTACCAGAAGCAGTAAATGGTAACAGAATAGGAGCTTCATACAAAAACGGAGTGCTATTGGTAAAGCTTCCTAAAAAAGAGGAAGCAAAAGTACAACCAAAAAGGTTGATTGAGATTTCATGATTTGATTGATTTGAAATTTAGTTAGTTAATGTTTCAAAAACGCTCTTTGTTATAAGAGCGTTTTTGCTTTTTAACTCAAATCTAAAAGAACTCAATTAAGTCACTTCATAGTTAATATTGGATAAATCTTCAAAACATTAAAAAAATATTCGTATTATTGTGATATCAAAATGATATTGTTATGAAACATGAAAAAAATATAAAAGCAAGTAGTGGTTATCTAATGTTAGGTTTACTTTTATTAATTATAATAGGGATGATTACTGGTTTGGTTGTAAGTAAAAATCCTTTGTTTGTAATTCTAATGGCAGCAATATTATTTATCATTAAAGGTTTTTTTATTGTAAACCCCAATAGTTCTAAAGTAATGGTGCTATTTGGAGCATATAAAGGAACAGTAAAGGATAATGGTTTCTTTTGGGCAAACCCTTTTTATGCTAGGCAAAGAATTTCTTTGAGAGCCAGAAACTTCTACAGCGAACGAGTAAAAGTGAATGATAAAATTGGTAATCCAATTTTGATTAATGTAATTTTGGTGTGGAAAGTAGCAGATACATATAAGGCAGCTTTTGATGTTGATCAGTACGAAGAGTTTGTAAGAGTACAAACAGATGCAGCCGTAAGAAAACTTGCAGGTTCTTATCCTTATGATAATTTTGCTGATGGGCAACAGGAGGTAACATTGCTATCTGGGATGGATGAAGTAAATGAAGCTTTAGAAAACGAAATAACAGAACGTTTAGCTATTGCTGGAATAGAAGTTCTGGAAGCCAGAATTGGATACCTGGCGTATGCACCAGAAATAGCAAGTTCGATGTTGAAAAGACAACAAGCAGTAGCTATAGTAGCAGCCCGTAAAAAAATAGTAGAAGGAGCTGTGGGTATGGTAGAAGATGCTTTAACCAAATTATCTGCAGATGATATTATTGATTTTGATGATGATAAGAAAGCGTCTATGGTGAGTAATTTAATGGTTGTCTTGTGCGGTGATAAAGAGGCAACACCAGTAATTAATACCGGAACATTACATTCGTAATTTATGAGTAAGAAAAAATCATTTGTTCTTAGAATAGATCCAGAAACTTTTAAGCTCATTGAAAAATGGGCTGATGATGAATTTCGAAGTGTTAATGGACAATTAGAATGGATGATTAATAAAAATCTTAAAGATGCTAAACGTTTGAAAACTAGAAATAAACCTAACGATTTAGAAGAATAGCATCAAAATTTTAAATAATTAATAGTGTAAAAATGCTCCGGTGTATCAGGAGCATTTTTTATAGTGATATTCAAATAGAATTTACAACTAGCCTAGATTTGATTCTGCTTACGAGGTAATATGCAAAAATAAGATTCGGAACCCAGCAAAGCCATGCTACTATTTGATATGCAATGATAAAATCTCCAATAAGTATGATGAGTATCGGTAACCATATTCTAAGTGTTACTGCAGAAAAACATGCTGCATAACTGTAATACATCATTGTTTGATGTTGGGCTATCCGGGCAGTTTTGGCATACCAATACGCTTTAAAGGTAGTATATACCCAAAGTATTCCTAAGCATATGAATCCAAGAGATGCGATAATTCCTCCTGTAGCAAAGAAACCGATATAAATTCCTGAAATTCCACTCATTAAAACCGTAATCACATAGATTTTTCCAATACGTTTATGTAATTCTGATCGAGAATTTCTTATTTTTTTATTAAACTGAATCCAACCTATTAGTAGTGCAACACCTCCCAAAAAAATATGGCTATAAAAGGCAATATTCCAAGCTGTATCAATCAGTAATCCATCATCTTTTGAGGATAATAAACCAAACTTTCGATTCACAAAAAGATATACAAAAGGATAGAGACCAATTATAGTGCATAGTAGTGCAAAAACACTTTGAATAATTTTTTTCATCATCAGAAATCTAGAGATCTAACCACTTTTTAAAATTAGAAGTCCTTTCTCGGGAAACAATAATCTGTTCATCGTCCACAGGTCTTAATTTCAATAATAATCGACTATTAAAATAACTATGAATCTCAATCACTGCTTTAACAGAAATCATAAATTTTCTATTAATTCTAAAAAAATGAACAGGGTCTAGGATTTCTTCAAGTTGGTCTATAGTGTATTCAATAGGATATTGCTTTCCTGTGTGGGAGTGCAAAAAAATAATTCCTTCATGGGAT